>NZ_JFYC01000005.1:0-240000 GCF_000588535.1 Acinetobacter sp. 742879
CTGAACTGCACCCCATAAGTTAGACTTTTAAAACTTATGAGGTGTGCTCTATGCCAATTCCGAAGCATTCAAAAGAGTTAAAATTAAAAGTCATTCAAGCTTATTTAGAGGGAAGTAAAGGATATAAAATCCTTTCACAAGAATTTAATGTAGATCTCCAAACCATCCGCTTATGGATTGAAAACTATAAGGCACAAGGTGAAGATGGCCTGAATGTTAAAACTAAAAAAACCTACTACTCTTCCGAATTTAAAATCAAGGCTGTACAAATGCTTCTTGATAAGATACCGGTAAGAGAAGTTAGAAGACGGTTAAATCTGAGCGGGACGTCAATTTTAAGAAGGTGGCTAGCTCAGTATCATAAAGAAGGGATTGCTGGGTTTAATACCACGAGGATTTATACCAATATGCTTAAACAAGATAAAACTAAAATAACCAAGTCTGTAAAAGATGACAAAGATAAATCTCAGCAGGAGCTCATTGATGAAGTGACCGCTTTACGAGCAGAGGTTGCCTTTTTAAAAAAGCTAAAAGCCTTAAAACTGAAGCAACGTACCTAAATTCAATTTCTACTGCAGACAGTGTTCAAGTTATTTCAGAATTAAGGCAAATTTATCCATTAAAGCTCTTACTCAGTATTGCCAAGATCGCTCGTAGTACTTATTTCTATCACATGAAAGCTGTACGCTCTAAGGATAAATATACTGAGTTAAAACAGCAGATCAAGTCCATATATCACAAGCATAAGGGATGCTATGGCTATCGTAGAATTACTCTTGCTCTGAAAAGTACAGGAATAATAATCAACCATAAATGTGTATATCGTCTTATGAAAACTATGGGACTTAAATCACGTATCAGAGCACTAAAATATCGCTCATATAAAAGTGGTTGTGTCGGGATGGTGGCCGATAACATTATGCAACGGCAATTTAAAGCGAACCGTCCCAACCAGAAATGGGCAACTGATGTGACGGAATTTAATGTTAACGGTGAAAAACTTTATCTATCACCAATTATAGATTTATTTAATGGGGAAATTATTACCTTCCGGATCCAACGTAAACTCAATTATGAGTTAGTGAAAGATATGCTCATTCATGCTTTAGCTAAACTTAAGCGACATGAGAAACCAATTCTCCATTCAGATCAAGGATGGCAATATCAAATGGCTCATTATCAACAGCAATTAAAGCAACATGGTTTAATTCAAAGTATGTCTCGTAAAGGAAATTGCTTAGATAATGCTGTAATAGAAAGCTTCTTTGGAATATTAAAATCGGAGTGCTTTCATGGTGAAAAATTTCAATCAACTGATGAGTTAGAGAAAACTATACGAGAGTACATTCATTATTATAATCATGAGAGAATCAAGGTGAAGCTACAAGGTTTATCCCCTGTACAATATAGAAACCAGTTTTTAAAAACTGCTTAACTAACTGTCCAACTTTATGGGGTCAGATCACCCTACCGCAACATGAGGGGGACGAACGAGTTCGCCACCAAAAAGAGAACTTTTTGATGTCTTGTGTGTTATATCGATCTGTCAAAATCGACTGGCAATGTGGCCAGCAGGCAAAGGATAATCCGCGTGTTTTGGAGTGTCAATGTAAGGTTGAATAGAAATTGGTTAAATAATTATTGTTGTTTATTCAATTAGATATTTAAGCTAAAAAGACCTTCAACTTAAATTTAACGATATCATCATAATAGTAAAATTGGTGGCAGAACGAAAAGAGGTTAGCAGACTGGACACACAGAACCAGTACACTCGAAAGTGTCCCCTTATCGCTCTACCCTAGAGTAGTTTGCAGACAAAGAATAATTCTCAAGTTTTCAAGTGTCAACGTTCATATATTATTAATTTATAAAATATTTTTATTTCTATTGGCTCATTTTTTCATTGTTAATTTATCATTCATTTTCAAAACTGCTGAAATGACCTGATTGATCACGCTATAAATAAAAGCTACAGTAAATAAAGTTTGAATTTTATAACTTTAAATAAATTGATAATGCATGCAGGCAAAGACATGGAAACCATACATGATTTTTATCGCCGCTTTTCTTTAACCAGAGATAGCGATTACTCGGTTCCATCGACGTCGTTTGGACATTTCAACGTGTTCCAACGCGATGCCTGCTCGTTTCTCACACCTTATAGCCGCCGCGATTATTATAAAATTTCACTGGTTTTAGGCACAGGTGAACTTCACTATGCTAACCGCTGGATACGAGTCGACCGCCCTGCTTTGCTGTTTTCAAACCCGATGGTGCCCTACGCATGGGAAATTAATTCGCCTGAACAGGCAGGCTGGTTTTGTCTATTTACCGAAGAGTTTGTAAACCAAGAATCGCGACAAAGCTTTTTAAAAGACTCACCGCTATTTAAAGTCGACGGCGACCCGCTATATTTTTTAAACGACCAACAAGTTGAAGAAATTTCATTTATTTTCAAAAAGATGATGAATGAAATAAATTCAGACTATATTCATAAATACAACGTTTTAAGAAACTATTTGCACCTGATTGTGCATGAAGCCATGAAAATGCAACCAACCCAACAGTTTGAAAAACATAGCAATGCTGCGGTTCGGATTTGCCACTTATTCTTTGAATTATTAGAACGCCAGTTCCCGATCGACTCACCCCATTTTCAGCTTAAACTCAAAACGGCAAATGACTATGCATATGGTCTGTCGGTGCATGTGAACCATTTAAACCGCGCTGTAAAAGAAGCCACAGGTAAAACTACGTCTGAGCATATTAGCTCGCGTATTACGCAAGAAGCCAAAGCACTGCTGCAACACACCAGTTGGAATATTTCCGAAATTGCTTATAGCTTAGGCTTTGAATATTCAGCGTATTTCACTAATTTCTTTAAGAAAAATACGGGCTTTTCACCTAAAAAGTTCCGCGCAGACTGTGTGGCCTAAAAACAGATTGTTTGAATTTTATAATTATTGGTTTGAATGTTATACGTTAGTTTGAGCTAAAGCATTTTATAGTTTTTCTACTCAAGTGATTCTGCAAAAAGAGTGTGAAAAATGAAATATAGAACTTTAGGACAAACAGGCGAAAAAGTATCAGCACTTGGTTTAGGTTGCATGGGAATGAGCTTTGCCTATGGTGCCTCAGACGACACACAAAGCATTGCAACTCTAGAAAAGGCCTTAGACCTCGGTATTAACTTTTGGGACACCGCCGACATGTACGGCAACGGCGCAAATGAAGTATTGCTCTCAAAAGTTTTAGAAAAACACCGCGACAAAGTGTTTTTGGCGACCAAATTTGGCTTCCGCTATAAAGAAGACAACCTCAACCCCCAAAACTCTTTAGAGTCTTATATCGACGGCTCACCTGAGTGGATTAAAGTTGCGGTCGAAAACAGTTTAAGACGCTTAAATACAGACGTGATTGATTTGTATTATGCGCACCGCATTGACCCAAATGTTCCGGTTGAAGATACTATTGGCGCAATGGCTGACTTGGTCAAACAAGGTAAAGTTCGTTACCTAGGGCTCAGTGAAGCGTCGGCTGAAACCATTCGTAAAGCACATGCGATTCATCCGATTGCAGCAGTTCAACATGAATATTCGCTACTTACCCGTGAGTTTGAGCAAACCCATTTACAGACCATTCGCGAGTTAGGCATTAGCCTTGTGCCGTATTCACCGCTGTCACGTGGTTTAATCACCAATACGCTTGATGTGGGTAGCCTAGACGAAAACGATTTCCGTCGTCAGTTGCCACGCTATCAAGGCGATAACTGGAAAAATAACCAAAGCTTAGCGCAGGCATTTAGCGAATTTGCTCAAAGCAAAAACGCGACAGCCGCTCAACTGGCTTTGGCTTGGATTTTGGCGCAAGGTGATGACATTATTCCAATTCCGGGTACGCGTAAAATTGAGCGACTTGTGGAAAATGCCGGTGCTGTAGACCTTCATTTAACAGCGGCAGACTTGGCAGAAATTGAAGCGATTATCGCGAGATATCCAAACATGGGCGCACGCTATAACGCTCAGCAACTTGCTGCGGTCAATCATTAAAATCTAAGCTATAAAAAAAGTCCGACTTAGTGTCGGACTTTTTTAATTTAGTCTTTGCTATATGTGCCTTGCTGGCGTCCACCTTCCCAGATCGCATCTAAGGATTTATCCGAAATCGTTAGGCTTTCAGGGAATATACTTAAATCCTTTTTAAATTTAGAGTCTGGTTTTAAACCAATACAGTCCCTGTTTTTCCACCATGTGCCTTCAGCATATTGATCTAAAGCACCAACAGCGAGCATCCATTGAAACTTGCCGTTTGGTTGAAGTAAAAGTTCCGAACCAACTTCCATCACGCCATTTAAATAATAGTGCCCACTCCAAGCCTCGTCAGCTTTTTGGAATTTCACTTCTTTACAGGTGCTGGTTGGCTCTGCATAAATTTGAGCAGAAAAAATAACCGTTGAAAGAAGAAGTAGAGGCGCAAATATATTTTTCATTATTGTGTTCCTATAGTTTTTATTTTCCAGACTCAACTTTTAAATAAGTTCCGTCTGCATATACGTTATGCCCAAAGCCACAACCTGACTCGCCTTCGCTTTGTTTGACCTGAATATAATTTCCTAATTTCGCGTTAGATTTAAAATCGAGCTGAATGCGGCAGTCTTCATTTTTATAAACCGTTTGCTTTTTATTAGTCGGCATTTTGGTGTCGAACTCACCCATGTTTGGGCCATAAATTAAGCTTCTAAGTCCCATATATAAACCGGCATAGCTGATTGCATATTGGCCCTGCTTACGACTTACCGTGATGTGATCCCACTCACCAAAACCTGAGTAACGCACATATTCACCTGATAGGTCATTTGAGGCTTTAGGCGCAGGTAATTGCTTAAGATTAAACTGACTAGATTTTGATTTTTCATCAAGCATAAACCATGCTCTTGCCCAAAGTGGCTGACCCAATTTGGCATAGGCTAAGCCCACGTTATTGTTGGCAACTTCAATATCTCGGTCAGTAAATTTAACTGTGGCTTCATCTTCATTGGCCTTACAAAAAGCAGTCCAAGAGGCTTGATTCTGGAAATTTTCGAGCGCTTTTTTATATTGTTTTTGGTCGTAGAATTTCTTACCTAAACTCGCGTATTGCTTCACTTTATTACAGCTTTGTTGTAGCTCTTGTTCATAAGAAAACTCTGCATGCGTGACCGCCAAAGCCGAAAGTGTAAGAACCGCGCAGCCTGTAATAATTGATTTAATCATTTTTAAAATTCTTTAATAATTAACTAATTATATAATATGAGCTGGCGCTCTAAATCACAATTATTTGAAACAAAAGTCTATAGAATGCCTTTAGTCTTGAGTAAGAATTTATTAAATCAATTCAAAATAAATCATTGAAAATATTAAGCGTTAATTGGTTATTTATGTTGAATATTCATCCAAAAAATATTGTAGACTGCATCCGTAAAACTTAGGAAGAATTATAAGAGTGAATAATCTAATTATTGGAAGCCTATTTGCGCTTTGTGCAGCTGCACTCAATGCCTCTATTGGTGTAATTAGTAAATTACTCATGCACAGTGGTTTAAACCCACAAGACATTGCCTTTTTAAAAACCATTATCGCCTTTTTCTTTTTAAGTGTGTTTTTATTTAAAGTGCCAGTCAGCCAAAAGCTTGCCTTTATTAGCAGCACACCAAGTAAACTCAGCGTTTTTACTCAAATTGCCATATGTGCTTTTTTAGGGATTTTCTCTTTATTCTTTTTCGAAACCATTGCCTATAACCACGGTGCAGCAGCCAATGTGGTGGTGGTCCTCATGGCTTCGGCTGCCATCTCCGCCCTATTTTTTGGTCGATTCATTTTAAAAGAAAGCATCTACATTCATTCGCTTATTGGAACATTATTGGCTGTCGCGGGGATTAGTATCATTTCGTGGAAAGGTGAAAATAGCCTTTTAATGCTGATTAACGCTTCTATTGCCGGTACAGGTTATGGCCTATTTTCGGTTTTAGTTAAAAAGTTCAAATTAAATGGCGGGCTGTTTCTTACCAAGTATTTATTGTTATTTGGCAGTGTTTATCTTGCCGTTCCGTTTTTAATTAATTTTCACAGTATTAATTTTAATAGTGACATTGTTTTAGGCTTGATTGGTTTAGCTGTTCTACCAACCATCCTCGGCTTTTTCTGTACAACCAAAGCGTTGTCTTATATGAGTGCCGCAAAGGTACAAGTGACCGAACTTTCTGAACCGATTTTTGCAGCACTGATGGCTTGGGTTTTCATTCATGAACAACCGACTTTATCGTCTTTATATGGCGCGATTTTTATTATTTTCGGCATCTTTTTAATGAACAGAACGCCAAAATCAAACTAGCCGATTTCATCTATTTTGCTGGCGTGGTGACAAGCCACTTGCACCACACTGGCAAAATTAATTGCCATTTGCGAAGGGTTATGTTTCTTATAAGCAAGCCCTAAGCCCACCGTAGGGACAGGGGCTTTAAAAGAGCGATAAGCAACACCCTGTATTTGCAATTGTTTGGTCGATTCAGGAACCAAAGACACTCCTAAATTTGCAGATACCAACGATAAAATCGACACAATTTGCGGGGCATTTTGTCCAATTTTTGGTTCAAAACCACGCTCATGGCAGGCTTGTTTAATCGCATCAAAAAGCCCTGCACTAATGGAAGGTGGCGAGACAATAAAATCAAGCTCTCGTAGCGCTGTTAAATCAATTTCTGATGATGCATCGTCGAGTTGAAAAGTCTCGGAAGGCAAAGCAGCAATGAGAGATTCTGCTAATAATTCTTGAATAATTAAACTATCTGGAATATTTCGTGGCGAACGAATAATTGCGACATCTAAGCGGTCTTCGAGCAATAAATCGATGAGAAGTAAGGTGTTGGCTTCTTCAAGCTTTAAATTCACTTTCGGATATTGCTGCTGAAAATAGCGAACGCATTTAGGAATTAAAGGGTTCAACATTGAAGTACCTGTAAAGCCTAATCGCAATTGGCCCACTTCTCCATTTGCCACTTGTTTAACTAAGCTCGCTGCATCTTCTACACGCTGCTGTACAGGCTGAATGGCATTTAAAAAGGCAAGCCCTGCTTCGGTCAGCTCCACCCCATGAGGTGATCGAATAAATAAATCTGCACCCAGCTCTTCTTCTAAGTCTCGTATTTGCATGCTTAAAGGCGGCTGGCTCATGTTTAAGCGTTGCGCAGTTTTGGTAAAGTTTTTTTCTTCTGCTACCGCTAAAAAGTAGCGTATATGTCTTAGTTCCATTGCTATATATAAAACATATCATGATCCATTGTTAAATATATTAGAAAAATACCACTCAAATTGCTAATTTTAATTTATCGAATTTTCTCGATGCAGTATGCCCCCAAAGCACTGCACTTTCTTTCTGTCATGGTCATGATATGAGTTCTTCATCTACACCCAGTACTTTAAGTACTGAGGCAACTTCTGTTCTTTCCCGTGAGTGGATTCACAAAGGGACTAAAGCCTATAAACACGCAGGATTTGCTTTATTCCTCGTAGGTTTTGCCAGTTTCTCACTGATTTATTGTGTACAGCCACTCTTACCTGCATTTAGCCAAAGCTTCCAGATTAGTCCTGCGAGTAGCTCTTTAGCACTGTCATTAACGACTGCCTTTTTGGCGATTTCGATTGTGCTATCGAGTGCTTTTTCACAAGCCCTTGGCCGCCGCGGCGTGATCTTTACGTCAATGCTGTGTGCCGCAATTTTAAATATTGTCTCGATGTTTACACCGAACTGGCACAGTTTACTGATAGCACGCGCTTTAGAAGGTTTACTGCTCGGCGGCGTGCCAGCAGTGACAATGGCTTGGATTGCCGAAGAAATTGCACCTGAGCACCTAGGTAAAACTATGGGTTTATATATTGCAGGTACGGCTTTTGGTGGCATGATGGGCCGTGTCGGCATGGGTATTTTGGTTGAATATTTTTCGTGGCGCACTGCCTTAGGCTTACTTGGGGCAATCTGTTTTATTTGCTCAATTGCTTTTTTAAAACTACTTCCTGCTTCGCGTAATTTTGTGCAGAAAAAAGGGCTGAATTTAGGGTTTCACATGCAAATGTGGCGTGCTCATTTAAGCAATACAAAATTATTACGCCTGTTTGCCATTGGGTTCTTGCTCACTAGTGTGTTTGTGACCTTGTTTAACTATGCCACTTTCCGTTTAAGCGGCGCGCCTTATTTACTGAGCCAAACACAAATTAGCCTTATTTTCTTGTCGTATAGCTTTGGTATGATGTCTTCATCGTTGGCAGGTAGCTTAGCCGATCGCTTTGGCAAAAAAACCATGATGATGAGTAGTTTTGCGCTCATGATTGTGGGTAGCCTTATGACCCTGCTCACTTCTCTTTTCGGCATTATTATTGGTATTGCATTTATTACTACGGGTTTCTTTATTACCCACTCACTTACAAGTAGTTCTGTGGGAGCCGAAAGCAAACAAGCTAAAGCACATGCTAGTTCACTGTACTTACTGTTTTACTATATGGGTTCAAGTATTGTTGGTTCGGCAGGTGGTTGGTTCTGGCTGCACGGTGGCTGGAGTGCGATTGTTGGCTTAACCGTTGTACTGTCGTTACTTGGGATATTTTTAGTCATTTATACAAAACACGCGAAAGCGAATTAATGTGTTGAAACCCTAACTTTTTCAGGCTAAACCATATGAGAATTTAAAAATGATATGAAAAAATTTAAATGCTCATTTTTTGGCTTGTAATTTTTTTAAGAAACTGTAAAATTCACTCCACGTTGCCGGCATAGCTCAGTTGGTAGAGCAACTGACTTGTAATCAGTAGGTCCACAGTTCGAATCCGTGTGCCGGCACCATCATCAAACCTCATGAATATTTGATTTATGGGGTTTTTTGTTGTCTGTGGTTTTAGGCATAGTATCTTCATACTGTTTTGAATGAAGGTATTTACCTAAAATTTTATTATAAACTCGAGCTTCAAAATATTTTTCTAAAACCAATTTATTGTTTTAACAGAAAAATATGCGTTCTTAATTTATAAAAAAATATAATTTTAAAATAAGAAATATGAAAAAGATAAGATTATAATGCGCCACCAAATAAGGTCATATAAATAAGACCTATTTTATAAACTTTAATTCATTAAGATACCAATACGGAAAAGTATGAAACTTCGCTTTATTTTACCTGCTTTATTTCTAGCATTCCCTTTAACAACATATGCTCAAGAAACTACATCTCAACCTCAAATTCAAACCATTGCAAACCCACCTATTTGCTTAATTGAGGGGACTCCTTCAGCAGAGCACTATAAATCTATTAAACGTATTAAAGCCGCGAAAGGAACTTATGGTGGCTTTGAAGAAGTAAAACCTAAATTAGCTAACGTTGCCCGTAAATATGGTGCAGATGTCGTAATTAATTATCACCAAAGCCAAAGATTTGGTTTCTGGCCTTGGCGTATTGTTCGCCCAGTACTCACAGGTACTGCTGTGAAATGGAATACACCATTTAACTGTGCTGCCTTAGGTGGTAAAGAAATTCGTTAATAAGAAATGAAAAAAGCCCAACATCCTGTTGGGCTTTTTTCGTATTTCGTTACTAGGTACACTTCCTGTAATACCTCACGTCCTGATGCTTAAACTTATTATTGTTGTTTTACGTTTCGAAACTTCCTGTTCCTGACGAACTCATCATAGGCAATTCATCACGTCATAAAAAGACGCCAATTTCCCGAATGTATGTACGAAAAAGCGTACATGGTTCTTTTAAATTTAAAACTTGATTTACTATCATTGAAATAAAAATATGAATTTATAAACAAGTTCTGTTCGTCAATTAAATAAGAAGACGATATAATGAGATTATTACTTTATTTCTAAAATAAATTTAAAATAACAAGGAACGAGATGTTTACTTTGCCATCAAATATTTTTCAGCCCTTAGCGCTCATACTCGCCTGCCTTATTTTCATTGTAAGTAAAATGCCGCAGCTAAAATATAGAAAAACTATATTATTTCTAGCTATTGGTAACCTTACTTTAGTGATTATTTTAGGGATATTTGGCTTTTTTAATTAAGCTTTATTTCTTGCTCTTCTCTATCATTTTTTCAAAGTGTTTAAGGTTTGGGTTCAGTGTATCCCATTCATAGGCTTGGCTCACAAACACCTCTGCTCTAGGCTGATACAGGCTCGGGTCATCCAAAGTACCTGCACGTATTGAAATCATTTCAGGCGCAATTTCAGGTAAGCCAAAAAGCTGAGAACCACACGTCGGGCAAAACGCTCTTTTAATAGGTCGGCCAGAAGATCCCAAAGTCTCAAAATATTTAAGCTCACCATTCACTTTTAATTCAGACTGGTGAAAAAAAGCGATTGGTGCATATGCTGAACCTGTGGCCTTTTGGCAATCTCGACAGTGGCAATTAAAGCTATAACGTGGCTCTGCTTCACTTTGGTAGCTCACAGCTCCACATAAACACGATCCTTGATATTTGGCTGACATAGCTCATCCTATTTTTTTATTGCTGTGATTTGAATATAACGTACATATCCATTTTGGTAGAGTTGTTGGCATAACTTTGCAGTCATTTGAATTTTAAAATTTGCCAATCCTCGGCTTTGCTTTTGTCCTTGTTGATTTTGAATATATTGCGAAAAACCGAGTAACACTTGCTCAGATAAATCTTCAATTTGAATATCGACAAAACCTTGTTGTTCCAAGGTAGTTCTCAGCATTTTTTCATTTGGCACAGCATCCCAAGCGACATTTGCTGCTTTGAGTAAATAACGATGCTTTTGTTCTTGTAGAGCGGTCATGTTTTGACATGAATCGGCACGCATTAGATAGTGAAAACCTAATCGTCCTTTTGAATTTAAAACTGGAGCGATGGAATCTAGAAATGAATTTAAATTGCTGTGATAAGCGGCATCAATACACATCACCACATCGAAGCATTGTTTAAATTCAAATTGTTTTAAATTTAAAAATGAACCACAAAAAATCTGGCTTATTTCAGGAATAAGTTTTTGAATTTTATGAACACATTGGGCTTGTAAGTCAACTGCACTGAGGCTTTTAGGCTGATAATGCTGTAACCAGTGCAACAAACTTGCACCCTGTCCGCATCCTAAATCTAAGAGATAATCTTTTGAATTTAAATTGACAGCTTGTGCCAAATGGTCAGCCAATTGGCAACAAGCTTCACGGTAGTTTTGAGTGTTTTTCCAAAAACCCAAATTTGTCCAAGCAAGCTCTTGATCATCCCCTAAGCTTGATGCATCAATTGCATATTTATGGGGAATGAATTGAGAGAGAGCTACTCGAACTTTTGTTTTCACAATTTTAGTAGCCGAGTTCTGGGGCAACTTCCACCTTAGGTTTTAAGCCTACAAATGGTAAAGGTGCACCTAAAATTTCAGCAATATGCATGGCAGAAGTAACTGCTGACTCTAAAATTGGCAAGCCATCACACGACCATGAACCACAGTAGAATACTTTACGGCTTGGGTCTAAATGACGTTGTTGCAATTCTTTGTTTAAAGCAACCGTTTGTGAGTCTACAACCGCACGCGTTAAAGTCACTTTTGAAATAACTTTTTTAGGGTCAATATCAACCACTGGACGCCAAGTTTGGAATACAGGATTTTTACCCACGAGTGTTGGCTCAACCGCATTCATCCAAACTGTAAATTGCTGACGCGTAAACTTACGGTCCATCATATAGCTCAGCACTGACCAGTCCTTACGGCGTGGCGGCATGACTGTCGCATCGGTATGAATCACAAGATCGCCTTGTTCAAAGCGGAATTGCTTAAGCAAGTTCATATCTTCTGCAAACTGTTCAGGATTTAAAAACTCATCGATTTTAGACGTTGGCGTTGCAACAATCACTCGATCAAATAAGTTTTGTTCACCTTGGCTGTTTTCAACCAGTACTTTTTCGCCTTGTTGCTCAACTTTCTTAATTGCCGATCCGCTATGAATATCGATGTCTTTAATCAAGCTATCTACAAATGCAGGTGTACCACCCTTCATGCGCAATAACATGTCGCCATCAGTTAAGTGACGTAAAAACTCAAGTAAGTTTTTTGCAGGCCAATCGCCAATTGTTTTCGGATTACACGTACAGATTGTATAGAGCACTGGCATAACCACACCATGCCAGAATACTTCCTCAATATCGTTCTGATTAATAAATTCAGCGAGGGTAATATCTTGATTTTTAGATTTGAAAAACTGGTGAATCGCAGTTTTTAATTGCAACATCCCTTTCACAAGACGCCAGCCATATTGCTGGATGCCTTTACGGTTATTGATAATCGGGAAATTACCAATACGGCTACGAGATGTCGTTAACCATGTTTCCGTACGATCTTCGAATAACCAGCTACATGACATATAAGTACGAACTGGAAAGGTTTTAATGCCTAAATGAGCAGCAAGGCTGAGTGTATTTTTCCATAAGTGAGGATTCATCACACGTAGCGGTGCATCAATAATTCCACCATCGAACTCAATGCTATGGCTATCCATTCCCCGGCCAGGAAGTGCTTCAAATATCGTGATCGTATGCCCTGCATCTTTCAGAATTCTTGCTGCCGCAAGACCTGCCATTCCACTGCCAATAATTGCGATATTCAAAATGATGTCCCATTTTTCGAGAATTTTTTTGATTATCACTCATACCCCAAAAAAACACCGTATTAAAAACTACCAGATTTTTATTTTTTGCATCAATTTATATAGAAAATATTTAGCTGCTAAGCAGATCAAGTTTTTATATTTTTTTACAAAATCAGAGAAGCCGATAAAACCTTATATTTTTTGAAAATTTAAAAAAAATCTTTTAAATAAAATAAGATAATTTAACTATTTTTATATCATTTGTTTTACAAGAATCTTTTTTTAATATATTATTAAGTCATAATAATGAGAAGCAAATCACATAAAACAATGCCGCAACAACAATGAAAACCATCATAAAAACAGAATCTTTACAGCGAAAAAGCCCGCTATTCACACTTGATAGCGGGCTTTTTATTACTTTGTTTTTAGAGGTTATTCAAATGCAATTCGGCAATTTATGCTTCTTGCATGATTGAACCGAATTTTCCACGATTAAAATCATTAATCGCTTCCATAATCTCAGCTTTGGTATTCATGACGAATGGACCATAACCTTCAATCGGTTCATTGAGTGGTTGACCAGTCAACACTAAAAATTTAGTGTCTTCTTCTGCATTTAAACTAAACTCAACCCCCTCACGAGACAAAATCGCAACGGTTTTACCTTCAAGACGGTTTGCATCATTGACCACAACCGCACCATCTAATATCACAACAAGCGTGGTGTGACCTTCAGGTACATAGAGGGTATGTTTTTGGCCTTTAGCCAATTTACCATCCCATACATTTAATGGACTAAATGTAGTTGCAGCACCTTTTGCATCTGCATATTCACCTGCAATCACGCGCAAATGACTACCTTGTTCGTCTAGTGCAATGTCTGGAATATCTTTCGCTTCAATCGCTTGGTATTTTCCAGGCGTCATTTTTGAATGAGCAGGTAAATTTACCCACAATTGCACCATTTCAAACAGACCACCATGCTCTGCAAATTCAGGAGAATGGAACTCTTCATGCAAAACACCTGCACCCGCAGTCATCCATTGCACATCACCGGTTTTAATAGTTCCGCCGCCGCCGCTTGAGTCTTTATGAGTCACTTCACCTTGGTAGGCGATGGTCACTGTTTCAAAGCCACGGTGAGGATGCGAACCTACGCCTTGCTGTTCAGTCGTTGGCGAGAATGTATAAGGCGCTGCATAATCGAGTAGCAAAAATGGGCTTAGGGTTTGGCCTAAACGGTCATAAGAGAATAGGTTATATACAGGGAAACCATCACCCACCCAATGCATGTGGTTATTTTGATATGCACCAAGAAATTTCTTCATCTGATCTCTCCTATATATGTAGGATTTTCTTGAACTGGTATTGATTTTACGCCTCAATAATTGCAGTTTATAGATCAGGATTAGCAACACATTATTTCATCTATGAGACAATCATAGAATTTAATGTGCTCTTTTTAAGATCGTCCTATTTTTAAAATTCTTAATCCTATTTTTTAGACTTAATCACGACATAAAACTCAACTAGCATAATTTTAGGCAATAACGACCTACTCAATAATTTTTGATTATTTATTTTGATAACACGAGGACATAAAAAATGGCTCAAGATTACGTGCGTTTAGACAAGGATAATGCTGCGGTTCTTTTAGTTGACCATCAAGCAGGTTTACTTTCTTTAGTTCGAGATATCGACCCAGATAAATTTAAAAACAATGTATTAGCACTTGCTGATGCTGCTAAATATTTTAATCTACCGACTATTCTGACCACTAGTTTTGAGAACGGTCCAAATGGTCCTTTAGTCCCAGAATTGAAAGAACTTTTCCCAGATGCACCTTTTATTCCACGTCCTGGTCAAATCAATGCTTGGGACAATGAAGACTTCGTAAAAGCTGTCAAAGCGACAGGTAAAAAACAACTGATTATTGCAGGGGTAGTGACTGAGGTCTGTGTGGCATTCCCAGCTTTATCTGCACTCGCAGAAGGTTTTGAAGTGTTTGTGATTACCGATGCTTCTGGTACTTTCAACGAATTAACCCGTGATGCTGCTTGGGACCGTATGTCAAAAGCAGGTGCTCAGCTGATGACTTGGTTTGGTATGGCGTGTGAGTTACACCGCGACTGGCGTAATGATGTGGAAGGTCTAGGTGCACTCTTCTCAAATCATATTCCTGATTATCGCAACCTGATGACAAGCTATAGCTTTAATACCTCACAAAAATAAGTTCTATTGCCAAGATTAGAGTGCCTTAAGCGCTCTAATCTTAAATTTAAATGGATTGATCGGACATTGATAAGCTCTTTTGATGATTTTTATTATTTTTATTTAGTCGTAAAACACGGCGGCTTTAGTGCAGCCAGTGATGCTGAAAATATTAGTAAATCTAAACTCAGCCGACGCATTATTGACCTTGAAAATAAATTTAATGTCAGCCTGATTCAAAGGACAACACGTCATTTTAAGGTGACCGATTTAGGCCAAGAGTTTTATGAGGAATGCTGCAAGGTTATTACTCAAGTTGAATGTGCAGAAAACGTGTTATTAAAGCAAAAAAGTGAACCTCAAGGTTTGGTAAAAGTAAGTTGCCCACCTTTAATGATGCATTTTCAAATTAGAAAAATTTTAAATCAGTTTTTAAAAATCTACCCAAAAGTTGAAATCGCGCTTGAGCTAACAAGCCGTCGAGTAGATATCTTGCATGATGACATCGACCTCGCGATTCGTACCAATTTTGAACCCAATGAAGATTCGAATTTAATTGTTCGTGATGTGATTAAAACCGATCACTGTCTGGTGGCTTCGCCTGAATTACTGCAAGGTCGCACCATTAAGCATTATTCCGAATTACAGGACTTTCCAAGTATTAGCTTAGGCACACAAAAGCAAAATTATATTTGGCATTTATGCAATATACGTAATGGTGAATCGGTTGATGTGCCTTATCAACCACGTATTAAAAGTAATGACTTGGCTGGTGTTTACTATGCCGTAATGGATGGTTTAGGTATTGCAGATCTTCCTTTTTTAACCGTTGAATCGGAAATTCGTAAAGGAACACTGGTTCATATTCTTCCTGACTGGAAGTCGAATATTGGTATGCTACAACTGGTTTATGTGTCTAGAAAAGGACAACGTCTGGTGGTCGAAAAACTCATTGAAACCCTCATTGAAGAACTCAGACGCTTACCCGAAAGCCATGAAGGATATTTGCCGACTTAAATAAAAAACCGGTCATGAATGGGCATGACCGGTTTTTTTGTGAAACATCACATGCAGTATAACTGCATGTTTTCGTTCAGAACAAAGCGAACTCGCTTTATCCCTTACTCAGATAAGTCTACGCAGAGGTATTTCATTTCGACATATTCTTCGATGCCGAATTTTGAACCTTCACGACCTAGACCTGACTGTTTTACGCCGCCAAACGGAGCAACTTCGTTTGAAATCGCGCCCGTGTTAATGCCGACCATACCGTACTCAAGTGCCTCCCCTACTCGCCATTGACGAGCTGTGCTTTGAGTAAACAAATAAGCAGCTAAACCAAACTCGGTATCGTTCGCCATTGCCACTGCTTCATCTTCAGTTTTAAAGCGGAACAATGGGGCAAGTGGACCAAAAGTTTCTTCTTTAGATACTTTCATGTCTTGCGTTACGCCAGTTAACACAGTCGGTTCAAAGAATGTACCGCCAAGTGCTGAACGCTGGCCACCGATACGAACAGTTGCACCTTTCTCAGTAGCATCAGCAATATGAGACTGCACTTTAGCAATCGCATCTTCATCAATTAAAGGCCCTTGAGTTGAACCTTCTTGACGGCCATCGCCAACTTTAAGCTTAGACACAGCTTCAACCAAACGCTCTGCCAACGCATCGTAAATGCCATCTTGAACATAAATACGGTTAGCACACACACAGGTTTGACCGCTGTTACGATATTTACTTGCCATGATGCCCTGAACCGCTTGTTCAAGGTTGGCATCATCAAATACCAGTACCGGTGCGTTACCACCCAGTTCAAGCGAAAGCTTTTTAATGGTTGGCGCACATTGTTGCATCAAGATACGGCCAACTTGCGTTGAACCAGTAAAGCTTAACTTACGAACAATATCGCTTTCGCAAAGGGTTTTACCGACTTCAACTGCATCACCACTAATGTTAATTAAAACATCTGCTGGTAAGCCTGCCTGTAACGCCAAAACTTCAAGCGCATAGGCAGTTAACGGCGTTTGCTCTGCCGGTTTAACCAACATTGAACAACCTGCAGCAATGGCTGGACCTGCTTTACGCGTAATCATGGCAGCCGGGAAGTTCCACGGCGTAATTGCAGCTGTAACACCAATCGCTTGTTTAATCACGAGCAGACGTTGGTTTGGCAACGTAGGTGTTAAGACTTCACCATCGATACGACGCGCTTGCTCGGCAAACCAGCGAATGAATGATGCTGCATAACCAATTTCACCACGTGCTTCTGCCAATGGTTTACCTTGCTCAGCTGTTAAGATTTGAGCCAGATTTTCTTTGTGCTCAAGCATGAGGTTGTACCATGCCAATAGCACATCAGCACGCGCCAAGGCAGTTTGCTTTTTCCAAGCAGCCTGCGCTTTTGCTGAACGGTTAATTGTGGCTTCAACTCCTGCACGGTCATAGGTTTTTACCCATGCCAAAGTTTCACCCGTAGCAGCATCCTTCACCTCGATATAGTCATTTGATGCAGGTGCTTCTAATGAAATATCAGGATGTTTTAATAAATACTGCAAATTATTTTGAATCATGCAGATTGCTCCATTGCTTTTGCACTACCTGCTTTTAGTGTCGCAAAACCTTGTTTCAAGATATCAAGACCTTGACGGAATTGCTCAGCAGGAATGGTTAATGGATATAAGAAACGAATTACATTACCGTATTTACCACAAGTAAGAAGTAACAACCCGTTTTCCATTGCATAGTTTTGTACAACTTTTGCTTGTTCAGCAGTCTCCAGTTCTACTGCAACCATTGAGCCCAATGCACGAATATCAGTGACCACGTCACCTGTTGCTTGCTGAATATCTTTAAGCGTAGCAACTAACTCAGCGCCTAATTCATTTGCACGGTCGCATAGGTTTTCTTCTTCAATCGCGTCAATCACGGCATGCGCAGCTGCAACCGCAATCGGGCTACCTGCATAAGTACCGCCTAGACCACCCGGGTTTGGTGCATCCATGACTTCTGCACGGCCCACAACACCCGAAATAGGGAAACCGCCGCCCAAGCTTTTCGCCATCGTGATGAGGTCTGCTTTAGTTTCATAATGGTTCATCGCAAATAACTTACCAGTACGAGCAAAACCAGATTGCACTTCATCAGCGACAAGTAAAATACCGTGCTTATCACAAATTGCACGTAAACGTTTTAAGAACTCGGCTGGCACCACATTGAAACCGCCTTCACCTTGTACTGGCTCTAGCACAATTGCTGCAACGTCATGTGGTGCAATATCTTCACTGAAAATATCTTCAACGCTTTCAATTGCCGCATCTACTGAAATACCTTTAGCAGGTACTGGGTAACGTGCGTGGAACACACCCGCTGGCATTACACCGAAATCACGTTTGTAAGGCGCAGTTTTACCTGTCATTGCCATCGTCATGAATGAACGGCCGTGGAAACCGTTACCAAACGTGATAATGCCGTGACGACCTGTGTAACAACGAGCAATCTTCACTGCATTTTCAACTGCTTCTGCACCTGTTGTGAAAAAAGCAGACTTTGCAGGACCAGCAATTGGCGCGCGTTCATTAATACGCTCAGCTAAAGCGACATAGCTTTCATATGGTGTTACTTGATAGGCAGTATGCGTAAATTTAGTAAGTTGTTCAGTCACCGCTGCAATCACTTTAGGGTGGCGATGGCCTGTGTTTAAAACCGCGATACCACCAGCAAAGTCGATAAATTGGTTGCCTTCCTTGTCCCAAAGCGTGGCATTTTCAGCTTTTTCCGCATACCACTGACACATCACGCCTACACCACGTGGAGTTGCTTGCTGTTTACGTACGTTAAGTGCAGAATGTTGATTATCCATTTGATTCCCTCATATTTTCATCATCAGTTGCAGCTTTGGTTTCTTGCATCCTGTGCTTAATTTTCAGGGTGCTTTACAACGACTGCCTATGCATGTAATTTCGCTCGTCTGATGCCAACTGACGAGAGCCACTTTTTAACTGTAGGAGAGAGCCAATTGCGTAGTTTACTTGGAGATCATTTGCTGCAACGACTCCAACAGGACACTGAAGGGAAACTACATCAACGCCTTTTCCGTTGCCTGCGTGGTGCCATTATTGATGGAGTGATCCAGCCTAAGACTCGTCTACCTGCATCACGCGATTTAGCCAGTGAAATTCATGTTTCGAGAAATACCGTTCTTAGTGCCTACGAACAACTACAGGCCGAAGGCTATTTAGAAGCACGGACAGGACATGGCACATGGGTTGCCGAAAAGTTACCAGAGAGTTTTTTAAATACACAAAACAAGAAAAAAGTAGTTTCTAGCCCAAATATTCAAAGTTCTTACGCCCTCTCACAGCGTGGCTCAAACTTATTGGGCTATGCCGCAGCGTCGCCACACCAATGGGGCGCTTTTGTGCCGGGAGCACCGGATGTGACTGAGTTCCCACATCATATTTTTAGTCGTATTCAAGCACGCTTAAGCCGAGAGCCTGACATTAACCGTTTAATTTATAGTAATGCTGGTGGATGTATTGAGCTTCGAAGTGCATTGGCAGATTACTTACGTGTTGCGCGTTCAGTCCAGTGCGATGCAGACCAGATTATTATTACCGAAGGCATCCACCAAGCTATTGATTTAGTCTCACGTGCGCTCAGTGATATAGGAGATAAAATCTGGATTGAAGACCCTGCTTATTGGGGAATGCGTAATACGTTACGTATCAATGGTCTCGATATTCAGCCGATGCCTGTCGATGCTGAAGGTATTATTCCTGAGGAAAATCCAGCAAAGCCTCCTAAACTGATTTTTGTCACACCTTCACACCAATATCCGCTTGGCTCTCATTTAAGCCTAAACCGCCGACGTAAATTGATTGAAATTGCCCGTCAGCACAATAGCTGGATTGTCGAAGATGACTATGACAGTGAGTTCCGTTTCTCGGGTCAGCCTTATCCATCTTTACAAGGTTTAGAAAATGATGCGCCTGTGCTGTACATGGGCACGTTTAGTAAAACTATTTATCCATCATTAAGAATTGGTTATTTAGTCGTACCTAAGCCGTTATTCTCGCCATTACGCATTGTGGCAGCCGAGCTTTATCGTGGTGGGCACTTGCTTGAGCAAAAAGCCCTAGCTGAATTTATTCGTGAAGGCCATTATGAAGCACATATTCGCCGTATGCGCCTACTTTATGGCAAGCGCCGCGACTACTTGGTGAGCTTAATTCAACGTTATCTTGGTCCCGAATTTATTCATGAATATGATGAAGCGGCAGGATTACATCTGGTTTTAAAACTACCAAACTCTTGCGATGATGTCGCCATTGCAGCCACAGCACTTGAACGTGGTGTTAAAGTTCGCCCTCTTTCACAATACTACATGCAGTCGCATGCACATGCCGAACGTGGACTGCTCATGGGCTTTGCCTGTGTAAATGAAAAAGATATGGTGATGGCTTTTGGGGTCTTGCTTCAATGCTTACGTGAAGCAGGCGTACCTACGCTGAATTAACTATTCTCTCGTATCAAAACAAACAAAAAAAGAGCCTCACAGTGAGGCTCTTTTCTATTTAAAAATTTAAACTAACTTTTCTTCATGACTATGAGTTAAATGGGTCGCTCTACGATCTTTACCCCAACCTAGCTTTTCAGACAGCAAACCGAAGAACACAATAATGCCGAACAGCGCTGTGGTGTAAATCACTTCTTTAAAATAGGTGCCTTCAATCAACATGGTAAGAATTGCACCAATAATTGCAAAGATCACCACATAAGTTAGATAAGGGAACATCCACATTTTAAAGTCAATTTTCACGCCTTCAGCCTCTAACTTTTTACGCATACGAAGCTGAGAATAAGCAATAGTCAGGTAAACATACAGTGTTGCTGCACCTGTTGTTAACATGAAAAAGTCATAAACATTCATACTCTCGGTTGCAGTTAAAACTACGGCAATCACAGAGAAGAAGCATGACACAATCACGCCTACCCAAGGACTACTTTTACTGTTTACAGAGCCAAAACTTTTCGGTGCATCACCACGTTTAGCTAAAGAGAACAACATACGTGAACACGTATAAAGAGCTGAGTTAAAGCAACTACATACTGAGGTTAGAACCACGAAGTTTACGATATGGCGCGCGCCAGGAATGCCTAGTGCAGACAACGTTACGCTATAGGTTCCCCAAGTTGAATCTTTCAAAAGTTCATTGTTGTGGGGAATCAAACATACCGCAACGAACATTGAACCAACGTAGAATAAAATAATTCGCCAAACCACCGAGTTTGATGCTTTACGAATTTCTTTCGATGGATTTGCCGACTCTGCTGCCGCTACCGTAACAATTTCAGCACCAATGTAGGCAAACATGACTCCAAGCAAAGCTGTGATAACGGATGAGCCGCCATTTGGCATAAAGCCTTGAGAAGTTAAATTACTAATACCAGAAGCAGCTGGATTACCCCAAGGCCACAAATGCATGATGGCTAAACTACCAATCACAAGGAAAATAACAATCGCGATGACTTTGATGAGGGCGAACCAAAACTCAAATTCACCATAGTTTTTCACGTTTTGTAAATTAACGACAACCAGTGCACCAATCACTACGACCATATAGACCCAGATCGGTATAAACGGGAACCAATTGTTTAGAATTTTACCTGCCACATAAGCTTCCCACCCCATGAGCATGGCCAGTGTACACCAGTACAACCAGCCAATTGAGAAACCTGCCCAACGGCCAATCGCACGGTCAGCATAAGTTGAAAAAGAGCCACTATCAGGGTTTAAAACGGCCATCTCGCCTAACATACGCATGATGAACCAAACGAGTAGACCACCTAAAGCGTAAGTCAAGAAAACTACAGGTCCAGTATTGTAAATAATACTGCCTGAGCCCACGAATAGAGAACCACCAATAACCCCTGCAATCGAGATCATCGTTAAGTGGCGTGATTTGAGTCCATGTTTTAAACTTTGGGAGTGATTGGCTTCAGAACCATTTTGATGAGCTGCCATATCATTTTCCTTAATATATGGAGGATATCGGCTAGTCTCGGAAATCCTCCGAAGCCAAAAAATATCCCCTAAAAATTTAGCCGTTCTGCCCAATTCCTAAAACAGAAAATTCACTGAGCTTATCCGGCGCTTCCGTATGCATACTTCCAATAGCTTTAATTTGTCGTTTCGGCACTCAAGAAACGAGAGCCATTTTTGGAATAAAAGAGAGAGCCAATTGCAAAATTTATACGCAAAATTGGCCCTTTTTGTAGGGGATGCTGGTAAATGGCTTTTAGTTTTTATTTTAATCAGATTGAATTTCTTTAGTTTTGTTCAGAAATTAATAATGCTTTTGTACCAGTTTCTAATGCTCTAAATATATGTTTCTGGTCAGCTGGATAACAAATATAGTCTCCAACTCCAAGCTCAACAGCTTCATCAATTAAGCCCACTAAAGCTTTACCTTCAACCACAATAATATGCTCCACAGAACCAACTGGATGCGGCTCTGAAAGACGGTCTTCGCCCGGCTCAACAATCAGTAAATACACATCTCGACGGGCATGTGGCGGACAAGTCGCTAACAAAATTGCTTTGTAATTGGCAATCTCAGAACTCACTGTTGGCCCATCGCCACAGCGAATCACTTGTACCTGATTGCTTGGTTCTTCCATCAACCGTGCAAATGGAATATTGAGCGCAACACAAAGTGCCCATAAGGTTTCAATGCTAGGGTTACCTTGGCCCGCTTCTAATTGTGAAAGAGTCGATTTGGCAACACCTGCACGACGAGCAACCTCTGCCAATGAAAGCCCTGCTCTTTGACGTTCACGCGTTAAACCTTTAGCAATAATTTCAATTGGCTGAGACATTCACCACATCCGTTCTATAAAAAAAACGATCGTTCGTTTTGACAAAACAATCAGACTTATTCATTATAATGGAAAATCGTTCGTTATATCATGCTATGTCCACATACTCTCTGATTAAAAAACTTAGTAAAGACACTACCCGCTCGATTTTCTTTGTATGTCTAGCGACGAGTGTCGTTGGTATGTCTTTAGGTTCACTCGCTGCAAGTTATGGCTTAGCGCTCTGGATCCCGCTTTGTCTATCCGTGTTTGTGCTCGCAGGAACTGCTGAATTTATCTTTATTGGTTTCTTGGCTGTAGGTGGTAGCCCAATTGCAGCTGCGATTGCAGGACTACTCGTCAATTTAAGACATCTACCTTTTGGTATTGCGGTCAATGAACTAATCCGTGGCAAATACTCTCGATATTTCGGGGCTCATATCATGAACGATGAAAGCGTTTTGTTTGGCATGGCACAGCCCGATTTCGAAACAAAAAAGGCTGCTTACTGGTTATGTGGTATATGCATTATGCTCAGTTGGCCACTGGGTGTAACGGCGGGGTATTTCATTGGAAGTGCTATTCCAGACCCAAAAACATTCGGCTTAGATGCCATTTTCCCAGCAATTTTAATTGCACTTACTTTTAATGCTTTAAAGAATAAATCCACTCGAAAAGCTGCATTTGCTGGATCAACTTTAGCGCTGATCACCACGCCCTTTTTGGCCTCAGGACTTCCAATTCTGATTTCACTTTTTGGCTTAATATTTGGTAGAAAGAAATGAGTCAACAATTACTAATTATTTTAGGTATAGGCTTGCTAGCACTTGGAACGTATGGGATTCGCTTTGCTGGGTTTCACTTAGGTGCCAAGTTCTCATTTTCTGAAAAATACCAAGTTTTACTCTCAAACGGTGCGACTGTTTTGCTCTGTGCGATTGCAGTGACGACAACATTTTTTGAAGGTCAACATTTTGCGGGTTTCGCGCGTATATTTGGTGTTGGCTTAGCACTGTTCTTGGTTTGGAAAAAAGTACCGCTGTTATTAGTGATTTGCTTGGCAGCTGCTGGCACGGCACTTATACGTTTGCTTGGAATTGAGTAATAAAAAAAGGCGAGATAAACTCGCCTTTTTTGAAACTTTGATTAGAACGGTAAATCGTCGTCTAAATCAGCTGGTGCAGAAGCTGGTTGTTGCGGAGCTTTAGGCGCAAAACCACCCGCTTGAGGGTTGCTTCCACCATTACCGAAACCACCTTGGTTACCATAACCACCGCTGTTTTGGCCATAGCCGCCACCTTGGTTGTTATTATTTTGATAACCATTACCACCTTGTTGAGGTGCGTTAAAACGTGGTTGGTTAAAATCATTACCGCCAGCGAAACCTTGTTCACCTTGTTGACGAGCATCTAACATTTGCATCTGGTCGCCACGGATTTCTGTAGTGTAACGCTCTTGGCCATTTTGGTCTGTCCACTGACGTGTACGTAATGAACCTTCAATATAAACCTTAGAACCTTTACGCAAAAACTGCTGAGCAATTTCCCCTAAACGGTTATGCAAAACAATACGGTGCCATTCTGTTTGTTCTTTACGTTCACCGGTATTTTTATCAGTCCAAGCTTCACTTGTCGCGATTGAAAATTGGGTCAACGAGCCCCCATTTGGAAAAGTTTTTGTTTCAGGATCACGACCCAAAGTACCAACCAAAATAACCTTATTTACACCACGCATTAGCTGTCTTCATCCTATACATTTCTATGTTTTACTTTATAAGAGTTATGCTTAAATGGCTACCTCTTTACCGAACAACTGCGTTAAATCACGTCGCGCAGCATCATCTAGAGACTGTTTATCGACTTTAATATAAGCAACTTGCTGGTCAGGCATCACCACAACTTCTTCGATACCACGAATTGCCAATAGCTGTGTGGTCCACTCATTCACCTGTTGCACTTGCGGCAATGGCAACACAATCGATGACAAATACCGCGGCTGAGCTAAACCAAAACTAATTAGCAACCATATTATAGCAATCCCTGCTAAGACACTCCATCCAATCGCAGTATTATGTAACATCAATAATTGACCACCTAGTGTGCCACCAAAAAAAGCGCCTAAAAACTGACTACTGGCATTTACGCCCATAGCCGTTGCTTTTGACTGAATTGGAGCAGATTTTGACAGCCAAGAAGGCAATAAAGCCTCCATCACATTAAATGCAATAAAGAAAATTCCTAAGCCAGCGAGTAATACATATTTTGATTGATAACCAAATATGAGCAGCAGCAAACCTGCAATAATCCCTGTAATTGCTGTTAAGAAAATCCCGCGCATTTTGCGATATTTTTCAGCAATGATGATGCTTGGAAATGCAAAGAACAGGCTAATGACTAACAGCGGCAAATACACCAAACCATGGCTCGCCAAAGGAATATGCGCAAACTCGATGAGCTGTGAAGGCACATAAATAAACATGGCTGTCAGCAATAAATGCAATGCAAAAACCGAAACGTGTAAACGGTTTAAATCACCCATTTGAATGACTTGCTTAAGCTGTGCCATGTAGCCTTGCTGATAATTACGATGATGGCGAGTGACTTTAGGTACAAGCAATAACATCGCAATCGCAATTAAGCCCATAATGGTCGTGACAAAGAATAAGCCAGAAATGCCGACAAGGCTTGTGAGCCAAGGCCCAAGGCTAAACGCCACTACAAAAGACAGACCAATACTCATGCCCATGGCAGCCATGGCTTTAGTACGCTGCTCTTCACGCGTCACATCGGCTAAAAGCGCCATCACGACTGCTGAAACTGCACCAGCACCAGCGATAGCACGGCCAATAATTACACCATAAATGGTGTCAGATAAACCCGCAATTGCACCACCAATCGCAAACAGTAATAGACCAAATACTACAAGCGGTTTACGGCTAAAACGGTCTGCCAGTAAGCTAAATGGAATTTGTAAAATCGCCTGACTTAAGCCGTAAACCCCGACAGCCAAACCAATGAGTGCTGGAGTCGCATATTGATATGACTGCCCAACTACAGCAAAGACAGGAATAATCATGAACAAGCCCAACATGCGTAGCGCAAAAATACTACTTAAGGCAAAAGTTGAGCGACGTTCCAAAGCATTCATCATATCAATACACGTTATCAAACTAGGTAAATTATAAGCCGATTCGTTTCTAAAAATACGGAACACCTTATTTAAAATAACGATTTGGGCTTAAAAAAATAAAGAGGCATTTAGCCTCTTTATTCTATCGAACTTTACTGAAAATTAGCTTAAGGCGATTGTTGCTCACGCTTTGAATATTGAATTGAAGCAATAACCGCCCAAACAATAAACGCTACACCAATTAAACCAGTAACAACTTCAGGTACATGTACGCCTGTACCACTTGCAATCATAATGAATGCTAAAGCACCGATCGCATAATGCGCACCATGTTCTAAGAACACATAGGCATCTAGTGTGCCTTTTTCAACAAGGTAAACTGTCATTGAACGGACAAAAATAGCGCCGATCGCAAGGCCCAGCATAATCACGACAACATCGCTAGTAATTGCAAAGGCACCGATCACACCGTCAAAACTGAATGATGCATCTAATACTTCAAGATATAAGAAACCACCTATACCCGCTTTAACTACGCCAGAAGCAGCGCCCGATCCATCTTTCATAATAGCATTGCCATCTTCGTCAATTTCAGGCTCACCACCTAACATATGACTTAATACTTCAACGCCAATATAAACCACAATGCCCCAAATCCCAGCCATAGTCACCACAAGGCGCTGCGACTCATCAACATTTGCTGCCATAATTAACATCGCAATGAGAGCAATAAAGACAGACATTGCTGGTACGCTTGCTAAACTAGAAAGTTTAGCTTCAAGCCATCTGAACCAATGGGTTTCTTTTTCTTCATCAAAGAAGAAGTTTAAGAATACCAGTAATAGGAATGTTCCACCAAAAGCCGAAATTTCAGCGTGATGTGCCATTAAACGTTCAGAATAGGTTTTCGGATCATTGAGTGCCAATTTAGCTACTTCAATCATTCCCATATCCGCAGTCACGGCAACAATCGCCACCGGGAAAATTAAACGCATACCAAAAACGGCGATTAAAATACCTACCGTTAAAAAGAGCATTTTCCAGAACGGATCCCAGTTACGTAGAACCGATGCATTTACGACAGCATTGTCAAAAGATAAAGAGACCTCCATTACAGCTAAAATGGCTGTAATGGTTAAAGCTTTAAGCATGGTAGACACGCCCGCTTCAGGTCCGTGGGTAAAACCCCAATACGCGGATAGTGCTAAACACACCACCGTAAAAAATATCGAAAATCGGAAATGCTTCATGGATCAGACCTATACCAAGAATAAATTTAATCTTTCTTAAAAACCGCCGCTATTATATCGATAATTAACCACAAAACGATGTTGTTTTGTGCCGTTATTCCCTTTACTTTATCTCTCTGTTTAATAAAGAAATTTATAATATTTAATTAACTCATTAATCGTATTAAATATTTTCTTTCGATATATCTATCATTATTATTTTTGTATTTTAAAATTGATTTAAAATCTGGTTCAGCTGTCTTAATTTAAATGGAATGTTTTTATGCTTTTTTCTCAAGAACTTTGGCAACGTAATTTAAATTTATATCAAAAAATTCTAGACCTGCCTTTTAATCAGGAACTTGCTAACGGTACTTTAGATAAAGAAGCTTTTTGTCATTATGTTATTCAAGATGCTCAATATTTAGTGGCCTATGGTCGTGTGCTTGCGGTTGCAGCAGCTAAGGCGTTTGAGGCTGACGATATTATGCAATTTTCAGATGCAGCTAAAATTGCGATTGTGGTGGAGCGTAGTTTGCATGATGACTTCATGAAAAACTTTGGAGTAACCAAAGAAGAATTTAAAAATACACCATTAACTTTGGCAGGCCACCACTACACTTCATTTTTAACAGCAACTGCTTGGTCTGAGAGCTACCCTGTTGTACTCGCTGCACTTTTACCGTGCTTCTGGATTTATGCCGAAGTTGGCAAAGATATTGTAAATAAATCAATTCCAAATAACCCTTACCAAGCATGGATTGATACCTATGCAGGCGAAGAGTTCCATACCGCTGTTCGCAATGTGATTGCGACGGTAGATAAAGTTGCAGTACGTTGTGATGCCGACACTTTAGAAAAAATGCATGCCGCTTACACCATGGGTGCAAAACTTGAATGGTTATTTTGGGACAGTGCCTACCACCAAAGACAATGGTTAGGTTTAGATCACATTTAAAACTTCAAAAGAATCGGTCAGTGCACTTAATAGCCTGATCGATTTTCAATAAAATGCGAGACAGATATGTATATCGGCGAATTAGCGGCTTTGACTGGTGCCACTCCTAAAGCCATTCGGCATTATGAGAAATTAGGCTTACTGCCAGTCGCAAAAAGAAAAGGCAATTATCGTATTTATGAAGAGATTGATGTTCAATCGGTTAAGATGATTCGCCTTGCACAAGCTGTTGGATTTAGCCTTTCCGAGCTTTATGACCTGTCAGCTTTAAAATATAAAAATAATCGTTTTCCTGTAGAAACTGCACAGCAGCTTATTCAAAAAAAGAACCAACAAATTATTGAGCAAAAAGAAGCTTTAAGCCGTTTGCAAAAAGATTTAAAACAACTAGAAGATGAGATTATTCAAACTTATATTACCAATAAGATTTCTGCTTAAAACAGTTTATTAAAATCTGAAAATAGCTTTCAAAATGAGTGCTTGACTCTGCCCTTAGGGACAAGGTTTATGGTAATAGCTTCTTTTATTACGGACCAATAAAATGAGCACTCACCTTTCTTCATTTAAAAATTCAACAGCATTAATCACAGGCGCATCTTCAGGAATAGGCAAAGCCTATGCACAAGAACTTGCATCTTTAGGAATTCATCTCATTTTAACGTCTCGCTCCGAACAGAAGCTAAATGATTTAGCGGATGAACTTAAAAAAAAATATAACGTGAATATTGAGGTGATCGTTTTAGATTTAGCTCAACCCAATTCAGCTCAAAGCTTATTTGATGAAGTACAAGCTAGAAAATTAACGGTAGAGATTTTAATTAACAACGCAGGATTTGGTAAATGGACTAAATTTCTAGATCAATCTGTATCTACTTATCAAGAAATGATTACGCTAAATATCAGCAGTGTATCGTCTTTATGTTATTTATTTTTGCCCCACATGCTTGCGAACAAAAAAGGCATCATGATTAATATTTCATCTACAGGTGCGTTTCAACCTCTGCCTTATATTGCTGTGTATGGGGCAACTAAATCTTATGTATTGCAATTTACTGAGGCTCTTGCAGGAGAATACGGCTCTTCAGGAGTTAAATTTCTGGCGGTTTGTCCGGGCAATACCGAAACCAATTTTACTCAGGTCGCAAATGCCGATACGAGTGGTATGAAAAGCTCTACAGTTGAGGACGTTGTGTCTGCAACGGTTAAAGCATTAGATAAGAATAAAGCAACAGTTGTGGTGGGATGTAGCAACTATTTGACGTCTCAATTGCCCCGAATTCTTTCTCGCCAAAAGATGATTAATTTAGTTGAAGGTATGCTCAAAACCCGTGTTGTTGAGCATTCATAAAAATAGTTCAATTTAAAAGATTAAGGGATTTCTCTTAATCTTTTAATGTTGAAATAGCTGCCAGCCATAAATTAAACCTGCCGCAGCCACGACCCAACATAGAGTTGCTAATCCTAGACAAGACCACATCGACATCCGTGTTGCCAGCACATAAACAGCAACTAAATAAATGGCATAGGGAATAAGTGACCATAGACCAAACAGAGCCGTTTTTTGTAATGCCTCCGCCCCTTTTTGCTGATAAACAATCACGTGAGCAATCAAAGCAAAGGTAGGAAAAAGTGGGACTAAACCTGCAATATAAAATGCCTTACTTTTCGATAAAATCGAAATAATGAGGACAACCCCAGCCCCCAGCATACACTTTAAAAATAACGCCCACATGCGCTGATCCTATCTGGTCATTTCCATTTCAAAACGCTGTATTTTGCGCTTTTTAAAGAAAATTAACAGCGACCAAAGCAATTAAAGCAGGAACTGCCTGAATATAAATAATCTTTTTGCTGGCAGTCAGACCACCATAAATACCTGCAATCAGTACACAACCTAAAAAGAAATTAGCAATTGATGTTGCAAATGGTGCATCTACCAATAAAGACCAAAACAAACCCGCCGCTAAAAAGCCATTATAAAGACCTTGGTTCTGTGCCATGACTTTGGTGAGTTTTGCTTTTTCGGCATTATTTCCAAAGGCTTTCATGCCATAAGGTTTATCCCAAAAAAACATCTCTAACACTAAAATATAGACATGTAATATTGCGATAAGCGCAATGAATATTTGCCCGATCATACAATTTTCCTTTTTATTTTAAAGATATGAAAAAAGATCAGTCTCTCGACTGATCTTTTAATGTGTTACGGTTTTAACAACACTTTGCCTTGACGAGCACCTTGCGTTGCTCTTTGAGCGGCAGTTTTAATCTCATCAAAACTAAATACACCTTCTACAGGCAGAATTAATTTTTTCTGTGTCGCTAGTGTCAGCAGCTCAACGATCAGTTCCTTTTTACGAGCTGCTGGCATTTCTTTATTGACCACACTCGCCCAGAAACCTTTTACTGTCGCTTGTTTGAAAATCAAATCGCCCGATGAAATCTGCATGGTTTCGCCAGTCATACTGCCAAACGAAACGAGCAGGCTATTTTCACTGAGTAAATTCAGCATTTCACCACTTGCTGTTCCACCAATCGAGTCCACACCAGCAATAAGAGGTTGGTCACCATGAATTTGTTCAACTTGCTCTTTCCAATTCGGCTGATCAGTCGCAACAACATGTTTAATACCTAATGCTTGCATTTCAGCAATTGCATCAGTACGACGGACCAGATTAATCACAGGTAAACCACGAGCCTGCGCAATCATGGCAACTGTTTTACCTACTGCACCATTCGCTGTGTTTTGAATGAGCCATTGACCCGGTTGAACGTTAACAAAGTCGAGTAGCATGAGGGCACTAATTGGCATACCAATCAGCTGTGCTGCTGTTTCATCATCAATTTCATTATTGAGTGGAATAAGCCCTTGTGCTGGTGCAATAAAGTATTCAGCCCAACTGCCATGCACAGCCGCAACTGCAATACGTTGCCCTACCTGTACATGAGTAACGCCTTCGCCCAACGCATCAACAATACCAACTGCCTCACTGCCACCAATCGCAGGTAAGGTTGGTTTATAGCCATAACTTCCGCGTACTGTCCATACATCATGATTATGAATTGGAGACATGATAGTTTTAATACGCACTTCGCCTGCTTTTGGTTCTGGCTTAGGCATATCCGCCTGCTCTAAAACGTCTACAGGCTCGCCAAAATTACCATGGATAATACTTCGCATTCTTTACTCCTCTATCGGTTTTATGAGTTGTTGGGTCGTTTCTAAAGCTAGATGTAGATGTGCTTTGTCTTGCGACAATTTTGTGAGTAAAGCAGCACCTAACCATAACTGATACATGACTTGCGCAGTTTTTAAAGGCTCAATATGTTTTGGAATTGATCCTTCTTGTTGCCCTTCTTTGAGTAGCAAAGCCAAACGTTGCGTTAGTTTGTGCACGCCATCATTGAGAATTTGACGCATGTCTTCTGACAAGTCAGAAACCTCTGCCGCCAACTTCACAATCAGACAGTTTTCAGCCCAACTACCGTTTACAGGATCATCAATCCATGCCTGCCATAAGGCCATTAAACGAGCATGGGCACTTTGCTCACTGCGTTGCCAAAGTTGTTCCATACGAACTTTATAATCAGCCATATATTGCTCGAGCAATGCACAGCCAAATGCCTCTTTCGAAGCAAAGTAGTGATAGAACGAACCTTTGGGTACGTCACAAGCCTTTAAGATTTCTTGTAAACCAACACCAACAAAACCTTTACGTAGTACCAGTTCAAAACTGGTATCTAGAATGTGTTGTCGTGTAGTCTCACTTTTATTTAATCGTTTCATGCAAACATCATAAACAACTATTAGACCAGTCGTCTAGTAAAGTTATGTTGCTGGTTAAAATTTGCTTAGAGTAGAAATCTGAAGTGAGGAATGTTAAAAATACAACCTGCTTAATTAAACAAATTTTGTCGATTGTCGTTTAACCGTCACAATTTGTCGCTTTAAATCATTTTGTACCACTTGAACAATTTTAAATCGTTATCATATATAGGGTCTGTTGTTTATAACCAGTCACACCTCTCTGCGACTAAGCAATCAGCACCTAAATTTTCATCAATATATAATTGAGATGTTTTATGAGCCAAAGTCATATCCGTATTCGAGGCGCACGTACCCATAATTTAAAAAATGTGTCTCTCGATATTCCACGCGACAAATTTGTGGTAATTACGGGGTTATCAGGTTCAGGAAAATCTTCTCTTGCCTTCGATACCCTGTATGCCGAAGGACAACGCCGTTACGTCGAATCGCTTTCAGCATATGCCCGTCAGTTTTTATCTCAAATGGAAAAGCCTGAAGTCGACTCGATTGAAGGTTTATCCCCAGCGATTGCCATTGAGAAAAAATCTCCCAGCCATAACCCACGTTCAACGGTTGGTACGATTACCGAAATTTATGACTATTTGCGTTTGCTTTATGCACGTGTTGGTACCCCTTACTGCCCTGAACATGACTTACCAATGGTTGCGCAAACTGTTTCTGAAATGGTCGATGCGGTAAAAACGCTTGAAGAAGGCACAGCACTTATGTTGCTTGCCCCTGTCGTTCGTGAGCGTAAAGGTGAGTACAGTAACCTGTTCGAACAACTACAAGGCCAAGGTTTTGTTCGTGCCCGTGTGGATGGCGAAATCATTGATATTGATACACCACCAGAACTCGACAAAAAGAAAAAACATACCATTGAAGTTGTAGTTGACCGCTTTAAAGTACGTGAAGACTTAGGTAACCGTATTGCAGAATCATTTGAAACCGCACTACGTTTAGGTGGCGATATTGCAGTTTTATCATGGATGAATGGCGAACACCCAGATCGCGTCTTTTCTGCAAAACACTCGTGTCCTGAATGTGATCGCGCTGTCGCAGAGCTTGAGCCACGTTTGTTTTCATTTAACAACCCGTTCGGTGCCTGCCCTGTTTGTGATGGTTTAGGTACACGCAGTCATTTTAGTTCTGAAAAGCTCATTCCAAATCCTGACCTTGCAATTAGTGAAGGGGCTATTCGTGGATGGGATCGTCAGCGTCCATATTATTATTCGATGCTGCAAAAAGTTGCCGATCATTTTGGTTTAAAACTTGATACGCCTTGGAATCAGCTAGATAAAGATACTCAAAAGAAATTCTTACAAGGTACGGGCAAAGAAAAAGTTGATTTAAGCTATATCGACGAACGTGGCCGCAAACACACTCGCGTGCAACCATTTGAAGGAATTTTGCCGCACCTTGAACGTCGTTACCGTGAAACTGAAAGTAACTATGTACGTGATGATTTAGCTCAGTACCTTTCTAATGCAGCGTGTGATGCATGTGATGGTTCACGTCTTAATGAAATTTCACGTCATGTTCGTGTGAAAGACAAAACCATTGCTGACATTACCTGCATGTCGATTGGTGATGCTGAAAGCTACTATCAAGGCTTAAACCTTGAAGGTGCTAAAGGCGAAATCGCAGATAAAATCTTTAAAGAGATTCGAGAGCGTTTACATTTCTTGGTGAGTGTGGGACTTAACTATTTAAGTCTAGCTCGCTCTGCCGAAACCCTATCTGGTGGTGAAGCACAGCGTATCCGTTTAGCTTCGCAGATTGGTGCAGGTTTAATGGGCGTCATGTATGTGCTTGATGAACCTTCAATTGGTCTACATCAACGCGATAATGATCGTTTATTGCAAACGCTCATTCGCTTACGTGATTTAGGTAACACGGTATTAGTCGTTGAACACGATGAAGATGCAATCCGTGCTGCTGACCATATTATTGATATCGGTCCAGGCGCTGGTGTACACGGAGGTGTGATTATTGCCGAAGGTACTTATGATGAATTGGCTAAACATGCTGATTCTCTTACAGGACAGTATCTCTCTGGCAAACTCAAAATTGAAGTACCCAAAAAACGGACTCAATCACCACGTCCAGATGAGGTCATCAAACTCTCTGGGGCAAGTGGTCACAACTTAAAAAATGTCGATTTAACGATTCCGCTCGGCATTATGACTTGTGTGACTGGCGTTTCAGGTTCGGGTAAATCGACGTTGATTAACCGCACACTACTTCCATTAGCAGCGACACAGCTTAACGGTGCAACGACTTTAACAGCCGAGAAGTTTGACTCAATTGATGGGCTTCAACATCTAGATAAAGTTGTTGATATTGACCAAAGCCCGATTGGCCGTACACCGCGTTCTAACCCAGCGACTTATACAGGGTTATTTACGCCAATCCGTGAGTTATTTGCTCAAACCCCAGAAGCGAAAGCGCGTGGTTATAGTGCGGGTCGTTTCTCGTTTAACGTAAAAGGCGGACGCTGTGAAGCCTGTGAAGGCGACGGCATGATTAAAGTCGCAATGCACTTCTTACCAGACATGTATGTTCCATGCGATGCATGTCATGGCAAACGTTATAACCGTGAAACGCTTGAAGTCGGCTATAAAGGCAAAAACATTTCTGATGTTCTAGAAATGACTGTCGAAGATGCTGCTGAATTCTTTAGTGCCATTCCAGTCATCCACCGCCGCTTAGAAACCTTAACTCAGGTGGGCTTAGGCTATATTCGTTTAGGTCAAGCAGCTACGACCTTATCGGGTGGTGAAGCGCAACGTGTAAAACTTGCACGTGAGTTAGCAAAACGAGATACGGGTAAAACTTTATATATCTTGGATGAACCAACAACAGGTCTACATTTCCATGATATTGCCAAGTTACTCGATATTTTGCATGAGCTACGTAACAAAGGTAATACCATTGTGGTGATTGAACATAACCTTGATGTGATTAAAACAGCCGATTGGGTTGTCGACTTAGGTCCTGAAGGTGGTTCGGGCGGTGGTATGATCATTGCCGAAGGTACACCTGAACAAGTGGCAGAAGTTGAGATTTCCCATACTGGCCGCTTCTTAAAACCAATGTTGAAGTAATTTTCTGACTCCTTTTCTTCTAACTTCGTTCTTTAATGTGTGAGGTTAGAAGAAAATGGATAATAAATTCTTTAAGTCTTTGTCATTAAATGATTTTCAATAATATCCTGCATATATCTTTTTTTAAATTCTGATTCCTGACCAATTTTCTGTAGAACCCTTACAATTATTGAATCTATAGAATCATCTTCCCTTGTTATTAAATATAATCTTTTTAAATACTGTATTAGGCTATCATTTCCTTCAATGAAAAAAGTTTCCTGATAAATTTCTTCAGTCAAATATTTAAACCATTCATCAAATGAAAATTTTCGTAACTGATCCTTATCATTTTCACTTTTAAAATTACCCCACTTTAAAAAATAAGACGCGATCTCACTTAAAGTTTTTTCTTCAACATGATTTTTAGCTAGATCATCAATATATCTATAAAAAATATTACTTTCATAACCCCATAATTGTCGCTCTTTATTTGCATGTGTAATCGATCTTGATAAGTCTGAGTGAATATAGCTTATGATTCCTGCTTTAAACTGTTCAGCTTTATCGTAAGTCGGTAAATATTTATGCAGAATTTCATACATAAATGCAGAATTGTGAAATCCCTCTATTGCTAAATATTTAACCTCTAATGAAGCAATGTATTCAAGATCCTTCTCATCTAACTCCAAATCATGTCGTTTTTCAAAAATCCTCCAAATCTTATTCCTAATATTTTGATTTTCATCAGAAATTAACTCAGAATTAGCTAACCTATTTAATTCATTAAAATTAATAATATCTCGCTGCTCGAACCATTTTTTAAATTCGATTAACCACTCGTCCTCACGATTGAATGAGTAAGATATATTTTGTAATTTTTCATAAATTTGTTTCTTTATAGGGCTCCAAGCTTCTCTCTCCTTTTCGGTAACATATTTACAATCATCCCAACTATATTCAAAGTTTGGAAAATCTTGAATTAAGTAACCTTGTAAAATCCGAATTAAGATAATTTCTTTTGTTGAATAGGCAATATCTTTTGTTAGCTCAGTAAGAAAGTGTCGAAATAATTTAATCACTTTTTGAAAGAAGCGAAAATTATGAATTTCTAATTTTTCAGCAAAATCAATCATTAGGTTAATTAATTTCTCATCGATACCTTTAGTATTCTCCCGAATCAAAGGTTCAACAGAGTTTAAGATTATTGTTTCATCAACTAACTTCTCTTTGTAATCACCATATTTATTCTTATTTTCAGCCTCTGTTTTATCTTCATCTAAGATCAAAATAATTTGACAATTTTTTTCTAATTTTAGATAGTTTGCCAAACCCATAACATCTTTAATATCTAATTTATCAGACATTCGCTCGAAGTCATCAAAGCAAATGATGGCATCTTTGACCTGATTAAACATCAAACTATCAAAAATTTTGGTAGGAATACTCAAACCAAAGTGTGAAACTCTTGTATCTTTAAAAATAGAAGGTAATCCTCGAATCCATCTAGGAATTTCTAAAGTGGAATGATTATTTTCGATATTGCAATAAATATGCGTTTTCAAATCACTCAATGACTGAAGACCAAATAATGATACGTATACATATTTCTTTTTAAAGTTATCCCTTTCTATAAACTTTTTCCAAAAAAAAGTCTTACCAACTCCCCAAGGTCCTGTAATAGCAATTGCTGTACCAATTTTTTCATTTTTGATATTAGTTTCTAATAATTCTTTTAATCTTTGTTCTTTATCTAATATATTCATAATTCAGTATATTTCAAACCAATAGATATCTAATAAACCACAGATAATTTGATTTTTCAAAATAAGGTCCATAAGGGTTTGATCTACCCCTCAACTGCATTCCGACCTCGGGCCTTAGCTCTTAATAGTGAACGGTCAGCTTTCTCTAAAAGATCTATCCAACTCGACGCGCCTATGGCAAAACCAATACTGACAGAGACATGCAATTTTTCATCTGAACCAGATAAACAAATTTCTTCTAAAGAAATCGCAATCCGAATTTTCTCTGCTAAAAGTCGAGCATCTACAAATTGTACTTGCTCTAATAATATTAAAAATTCATCCCCCCCATAACGAACAATTAAATCCGAACTTCGAATATTTTGCTTTAATTGCTCGGCAATACTGACAATGACGCGATCACCTACAATATGGCCGTATTGGTCGTTCACCTGTTTAAAACGATCTATATCGATAATCATTAAACAGGTTTGCGTAAATTTTTGAGGGTAACTTTCAACAATTTTTAAATATTCAGATAAAGCTAAACGATTGGAGACTCCGGTGAGTGGATCAGTATTGGCAATATTCTTTAACTGAAATTCAAAAGCGTCCCGTTGTTGCAACATACGTTGTAATCGGTCAATTGCTTCGAATAAGGAAAAAAATTCACCTTTGGTGGCGACATTCATCTCATCTTTACAATGATCAGAACTATGCGATAAATCTAAAATTAAAGTTCTCGCTTTAATTAAAGGCGAAAATACTCGTCTTTGCGCATATATCAGAGTAAGTAATGCAGTGGCCAAAGAAATTAGAGAAATAAATAAAGTTAAAAAGAAACCATTTCGAGCAATTGCATTTTCTTGAGTGGCAATGACTACACTCTCATTAAGAATATAACTCTGCAAATCAACCACCGTAGTAAATTTGCCTACGATTGCTTCAGTTAACTGTGTACCACTTAAAAAATATGGTTCGCCCTTTTGACTTTCTTCTAATAGCCTTTCTACAATCGGTATACCCTGGTCTATAAACTCTGCTTTCACTCTAGAATATAAGCGACGGTATTCTGGAGTTTTTGCCTGTTCAGGCTGTAAGGTATCGACCAAAATCCATAAATATCTAGCTTGATGTTGAGTTTGTAATGAACGTGCACGATTATTACTTGGAATCTCTTCATTAAAACTGACGGGAGCAATAATGTTAGATGCCATACGCCCAGCCTGATCACGCATATCAGTCAGCACAATAATAAGCGTAAAATAATTAGAAATGCGGCTGTCTTTACTTTTTAACTGCAACATTAGTTTTTGCAGTATTTCCCTACAATTATCCCATGCGCCAAACATTCCTAAAATGGCATTATCCAGTTGAACAGAAGTTCTTGCTGTATATGGAGTTTCACCGTAATAATCAACGACACGTCGGGCTTGTCTAAGATTTTCTTTAAAATTGGTTTGGAGCTCATTGGCTAAGGAAACATAACCAGCTTGTTTTAAAATTAAAATGCTTGTATCAATTTGCGCATCAACGATTAAACGAAACTTTTTTAGTTCTTGCTGATTTTTTACCAAATCATGAGGACCACTCGACATCATTTTATTAGCAGGAGCACGTTCCTTAGAAACTTTATAGGCAATATCGGCTATTGCTCTTAAACTTTTTATTTCAGCTAGGGCTTGTCTAGTTTTTATATAATCCTGATAGCTTCCCACAATAAGAGGTACTGCCATGAATAATAAGGATAAAATAATAACCAGCATAAAAAAGAACAGTCGATTACTAATATGCTCTGAACGTAATCCTGACATTTCTAGCTGGTACTCCGTAAATGTCCTGCCATTTTTAATACGATATAAATTAGGCTTAAATCCATCCTAGCATTTTAATAACTAAAATTTCATCATTAACCCCTTCATTTCTTTTTTAATAATTATACGATCCCTAAATTTTGTCAGCTTAAATAACAAATGAATCGAAAAATTGAATGCTTTTTATAAAAAAACTCTATTTTACAGATTAAAGATTTTTAATCATGATAGTAAAAACAGTATTTACTTGTCCTCTTGGATGCCTCTCCCAGCATCCACTGCCCAGCTTTAAGCTGGGCTCTTTTTGGCCTCTTATTTTTTCAATAAAATTCACATAACTCTTATTTTAATTTTTAGATTTTCTTACAGATAAAAAAAAGCTCAACCTTGGGGAAAGCTGAGCTCGTAAAATCTGATGTGTTCTACACATCGTATCTGGGCAAGCACTTTAAATCCTAAAAAACGTTAGGCAGTGAACTTTGCAATCGAATTATGTGATTTACTTCTACCTTTGTAAAGTTGATTAAATTAATCAGGATTAAAATTTTAATCGTTTTTTCAACTTAAAATAGAGATTTCTTTTATTTTATTCACTTATATAATAATTAAGAATAGTTAAATTTTTTAGTTAAACTAATCCAAATATTGTTAACTATTCCTCAAAATAAAACGAATTTGACAATAAAATGGCGATTTTTTATTCATATTGTAAACACAGCTATATTTTTGTGAATGTTAAAACCGATTAATGCAATCTATTTTTCCAATCACAATTGTAATATCTTTTTAACATTTACTTCTTAATTCTTAATGAAATATAATTATTAGCTTATTGTAAATGTTCATTTTTTTATCAGGTTGACAAACCACTTTTCATTTGATTAGTTTTTCACCAATTTTAACATAAGTGTCAAATATCTTTAACATTACCTTTTCTAGATTATTGACTTCATAAATTGTTACAATACAATGACCCCAGCTTTATCTCTTGTTAATGCTGGAAATGATTATGAAAAAACTTGGTTTAGCCACTGCTGTATTATTAGCCATGACCGGTGCTCATGCTTATCAATTTGAAGTTCAAGGTCAATCTGAATATGTTGACACAACTGCAAACGATAAAAACTTCACTGGTGACGTTGCTGGTACATTCTATTTAAAAAATGTTGATACCGCTAAGGGTCCTTTAGCTGAAGCAGCTTTCTTGAACCAAGCTTCTAGCGTATCTTTAGGTTATAGCTACCAACAGTATGACCAAAACAACTTAAACTACCACGTAGGTACATACGGTGTTAAAGGTGAGGCTTACGTTCCTACTCCTTACCTTCCTGTATATGCTAGCGCAACTTATAACCACACTGATGTTGATGGTAAAAACAACTTCTCTCATGATGACAACGGCGACCGTTATGCATTAGAAGTTGGTGCTATGTTGTTACCTAACTTCTTGATGACTGTTGGTTATACAAGTGTTGCTAACCAATTCGCTTTAGATAACTTCGGTATCATCAGCAACGGTATCTACACTGCTGCGAACCAAACTGCTGCGATTCAAGACGACCAAGATGCTGTTACAGCTCGTGCTAAATATGTAGGTCCAATCGATGGAACTAACATGGCAATTGGTTTTGAAGCTGCTGGTGCTTTCGGTCAAGAAAACCAATACGGTTTGAAAACTGACCTTTACTTAACTCCTAAGTTAAGCGTTGGCGCTTCTTTCGTTGGTAACGATGGTTCAGCTGACATCAAAGGCAATGACCTTGGTGAATTCCGTCAAGCTTGGGGTGGTAACGTAAACTACTTCATTACTCCAGCTGTAGCAGTTGGTGCATCGTACATGAAAGCTGACGTTAAAAAGTCTAGCTACGATACACAAACTATCGGCTTAAATGCTAAATTCCGTTTCTAATTTAATTTAGAAATCGAATTAAAAAAGGACTCGATTGAGTCCTTTTTTTACAGCTAAATTTAGCTTCGTACAATATTTAAGAAATATAAATGGCGTTCATATTGATCAATAATGTCTTGGATCAAATCTTCTTGAGTCCAATCCATTACATCATAGTTCTGCCCACCCTCTCTTAAAAATACTTCGGCTTGGAAATATTGCCCATCTTCGGCTTCAGTACGTCCAATTAAAAAACTTGGTGGCACTGTTTCACGTGAAACAACTTTATAAATAAAATTAATTTCATTGTGATGATCGACTCGAAGCTGCATCCCATCCTCAAGTTGAGTAATTGAAACTTCTAACTGACGGCGTCTAAATTCATGTTTGATATTTTCAAACGCACGAGCCACTTGTTTTTCGATATATTCTCTAACCTCTTCTTCACTATGAGGATAGTGCATGATTAAACCTAGCCGCTGTTGCCAGCTTCTTGGATTATGAATGGCACGTGGGGTAATTCGAGCTTCCTGAATTGCTTGCATTTTCGTGACATCAAGATGCAATGCTTTTATTAATCCCCAACTCATGAACAGCATAACCACAGTAAATGGCAATGCGCTCATAATGATTGAAGATTGAAGCGCAGCCAAACCACCGACTAACAATAAAATAATGGCGAGTACAGCCATCAGTACTGTCCAGAACAAACGCTGCCAAGTTGGTGAATTTTCAGTTTTTGCAGTTAAGTAGTCCGTCACCAATGCCCCTGAGTCAGCAGAAGTCACAAAGAATAAAACGACTAAAACGGTAGCCAAAATATTCATGACACCTGACCACGGTAAGTGTCCTAAAAACTCGAATAGAGCTACTGATGAGTCTTGCTGAACAGCCTGAATGAGAGTGGTTTGATGTTCATGAATAATGCTAAATAATGCAGCGTTTCCTAAAAAGCCCATCCAGATAATGGTAAAGCCTGTCGGGATGAGGAGAACCCCTACAATAAATTCTCGAATGGTACGACCACGTGAAACCCTTGCGATAAACATACCCACAAATGGCGACCAAGAAATCCACCAAGCCCAATATAAAATTGTCCAACCACCAATCCATCCATTCGGCTGATAAGCGTATAAATTGAAGGTCATGGTAAAAAGATTAGAGATATATTGCCCAGTGTTTTGAATAGTAGTCTGGAGTAAATAAATACTAGGACCAGCAATAAAAACAAAGGCTAATAATATTAACGCTAAGACTAAGTTTAGCTCTGATAAGCGTTTCACCCCTTTATCTAGACCTAAGAACACAGACAAGGAAGCTAAAATGCTCACAAAAATAATCAGTAATACTTGAATATGGGTGCTTTGCTCGACACCGAACAAATAATGTAAACCCGAGTTAATCTGGGTAACGCCAAACCCGAGAGAAGTTGCTACACCAAATACCGTACCAATGGTCGCGAATATATCGATGCTGTCGCCCCAAGGCCCATAAATCTTTTTACCAATGAGAGGATAAAGGGCTGAACGGGTCTTTAACGGTAAATTATGTCGATAAGCAAAATAAGCCAATGCCAATCCGACCACTGCGTAAATAGCCCACGCATGTAACCCCCAGTGGAAGAAGGTCACCCTTAATGCTTGCTGTGCCGCCTCAATAGTCTGAGCATCTCCACTCGGTGGATTAACATAATGCATGACAGGTTCGGCAACTCCGAAGAACATGAGACCGATACCCATCCCTGCTGTAAAAAGCATGGCAAACCAAGACCCATTATTATATTCAGGCTGACTATGGTCAGGTCCTAATTTAATTCGACCTATTGAAGAACAGGCGATATAAATTAATAAGATGAGAAAGAAGGCTACAGATAAAACATAAAACCAGCTAAATGAATCGGTGATCCATTGTTTTAATTGCTGCGTTAGAAGTTCAAAAGAACTCGGGGCGATCACAACAACTGCCAAAAACAAAGCAATGATAATGACCGTACCAAAAAATACGTTAGGATTAACGTTTGCGAACCAACCTGGTTGTTTGGAAGGCATAACTCCTCCATGTTATTTTAATGAAAAGTGACAGGCATAAAGCCAATAAAGACATTCACAGAATGAACAAAGTTAAATCTTTCAATAGAGAAAGCCGATAATACTTTAAATAAACTTAAATAATATTGCAGTTACAAAGGTGTAAAAAATTAAAACACCTTCTCCTTTATTTGTCAGAATCCTTCTTTGTTGGATGGGCAATGTACTGTAGAGCAATTAAACGTGTGACAATCAAAGCAAGATACATCACACCACAAAACATTTGTAGCATGGCCAAAACGCGTGCTGGTGGACTAAGCGGCATTAAATCAGATAAGCCTGTTGCTGACTGTAAGCTAAAGCTTAAAAACAGTAGATCTAACCAAGTCTGCAAATGATGAACATTGTTTGGATTTTGGAAGCTAGCCGGAATCAATAGCTGACAAATGTTGTAGAGGAATGCAAAGCCCCAAGCAAGCAAAGTAAAAACCGCGGCGGCTGCAAATAATTCATCTCTTGTTAAATATCGATCAGCAAACATATAACGAAATAAACCGTAAGCAGCCGAAAAGTAAGCTAGCGCTTCACAGCTATGGGCAAAAATCTGGATCGTTAAATTGTTATAGCCTAATAAAATAAAGACTGAGGATATAATCGCTCCACTGACAAAAGTTAATCCCAGAAAAGTAAACATTGGGGTTTGACGAATGACCTTGGCAATAATAAGTAAGGCAAGCACTCCTAAAGCCCACGTTAGGGTCCGGTAAAATACATCATGAAAAGTGAGCATGGCCAAAATGAGTAGGATAAATTGCACAAGCAGCAGCCATGCAGAAGGTAGCAGTCGAAAGCTCGCCCAGAATTCCATAATAGATCGCATTTAATTATTTTCCTTTTTCATTATGTTTTGAATTATAGGAAATCATACTGTACAAAAAATAGGACAAACAAGTTGTTCTTTATTAAAGAGCTTCTTTCACTTTAATGTATGAGATCAACAAAAAAAGCCCCGCAGGGCTTTTAATGAAAATAGATATTTAATCCATTTTGATTTTAGTGATCTGAGGCACCAGAAGCACCGATACCTGTCATTGAACGAACGTATTGGGCATCGAATGCAGCACGCTCTTTTTTAGCACGTGCAGAGTTGTCAGTCACCGAGAAGAACCAACAGCAAAGGAATGACAATGGCATAGCAAATAATGCAGGACCATTGAATGGGTTAACTGGTGTATCAGAGATTTTTAAAGTATCTACCCAAACCGCTTTAGACAGAACAATAAGGACTACCGCTGTTACAAGACCAACCACACCACCGATAACTGCACCACGAGTAGTTAAACCTTTCCAGAACATTGAAAGAACAAGAATTGGGAAGTTTGCACAACATGCCACAGAGAACGCTAAGCCCACCATGAATGCTACGTTTTGCTTTTCAAACAAGATACCCAAAATCATGGCAAAGATTGCTAAACCAAGTGTCGCAATTTTTGACATACGAAGTTCTGAAGCTGGAGTCGTTTGACCTTTCTTGAATACGTTAGCGTATAAGTCGTGTGAGATTGCAGATGCACCTGAAAGTGTTAAACCAGCAACAACAGCAAGAATCGTTGCGAACGCTACTGCTGAAATGAAGCCCATGAATAAGTCACCGCCTAAAGCGTCACTTAAATGCACGGCTGCCATGTTATTACCACCAACAAGCTCAAGCTTGCCTGATACTGCCATTTTCGCAACATCAAGGAACTGTGGGTTGTTTGATACGAAAAGGATCGCACCGAAACCAATAATGAAAGTTAAAAGATAGAAGTAACCAATGAAACCTGTCGCAACCACAACTGATTTACGCGCTTCTTTTGCATCTTTTACAGTGAAGAAACGCATAAGAATATGTGGAAGACCCGCTGTACCAAACATGAGTGCCAAGCCAAGAGATAATGCATCAATCGGGTTTGCGGCAAGTTTACCTGGACCCATAATTTTTGCAGCTTCCTCAAAGCTTACGCTGTGAACTTTACTGAATACTTCAATTGATTGAGTGAACATGTTGCTGAAGCTGAAACCAACCGCTTTCATCACCATGAATGCCATGAAAGTCGCACCACTAAGCAACATAACCGCTTTAATGATCTGTACCCATGTTGTTGCCAACATGCCACCAAAGATCACATATGCCATCATTAATAGACCAACGATGACAACAGCGATGTTGTAGTTCAAACCAAATAGTAATTTGATGAGCTGGCCCGCGCCTACCATTTGAGCGATCAAGTAGAATGCTACAACAACAAGCGAGCTCAAGGCAGCTAAGGTACGGACTGGTTTTTCTTCAAGACGGAATGACACTACATCTGAAAGGTTGTATTTACCAAGGTTACGTAAACGCTCTGCAACCAAGAATAAAACGATTGGCCAACCTACCATAAACCCAAGAGAATAAAGTAAGCCATCAAAACCCGAACTAAACACCATCGCGGAAATACCGAGGAAAGATGCTGCTGACATATAGTCACCGGCAATTGCCAATCCGTTTTGGAAACCGCTGATTCCGCCCCCTGCGGTATAGAAATCTTGTGCTGATTGAGTTTGCTTTGCCGCCCACTTAGTAATAAACAAAGTGAAACCAACAAAGATGACAAACATGATGATAGCGTGCCAGTTGGTGGCTTGCTGTTCGGCTTCACCCAAATCTGGACCAGCCATAGCAACAGTTGAATATAGCGATGCTGCTGCCAATAAGGCTTTCGCTTTTAATGAATTCCATTTCATATTAGTGTAATCCTTTCTCATGCGTGATGGCTTCAACTTCCTTCAACGCTTCTTCACTCAACTGGTCAAGGGTGTTGTTTGCGATATAGGAATACACGCCACACAGTAGGAAAGATAAAACAATAATTCCTAAGCCTAGTGGAATACCCCATGTCGTTACACCACCACTAAATGAACTCATTAAAAATTCTTTGTTGTAGCCAACAAGTAGCATAAAGCCCACATAAAGCACTAACATAATGATTGTGAGCGTCCAGCTTAATGCACTTTTTTTCTTGACCATCTTTTGAAACTTTGGATTGCGTAGAATCTGTTCTACTTGGCTTTGATCCATAACCAAACTCCTTGCCTGTGCCCAACCTTGGTCACTTTTTTAATAGTAGTTTCTCATTATTAAAATTAGCAAAATAACGTGTAATTCGTAACTTAGACTTTGGTCGTTAAAATTTAATCAATTTATAGCTTTGTTTCTGCTTGCGGTATGATAGGCGCAAGGTTTTAATCATGTAGGTCATATGAACAGCTGGCTGATTATCGGGGTACTCACTCTTTATATAGCACTCTTATTCATTTGTGCTTTTTTTGGCGAGAAGCATGCTAGTCGCCTGAGTACACGTGGTCGGATGTTCTTATTTAGTTTGACCTTAGGTGTTTACTGTTCATCTTGGACATTTTACGGTGCAACCGGAGCTGCCGTCCGAGAAGGCGTCATTTTCTTACCTATTTATTTAGGTCCGCTGTTATTTGTTTGGTTTGGTTACGATATCTGGCGACGTTTAGGCCGAGTACGTCAGCACCACGCGATTTCCTCAATTGCCGACTTTGTTGCTGCGCGTTATGGCAAAAGCGGGGTATTGGCATCGCTGGTTACGATCTTGGCAGTTGTTGCGATTATTCCCTACCTCGCCCTACAGTTACGCGCAATTGCCTTAAGCACATCAGTCATATTAGAGCAAAATGCTCATATTCATACGACCACCAATAGCGTTTTGCTTTTAACCAGTGTCCTTGCGATCTTAGCCATGATCTTCGGTACAAGGCAAATTGCAAACACCGAACAGCATGGCGGCCTCATGTTAGCCGTTGCATTTGAATCTTTTGTAAAATTATTCGCCCTAATCTGTGTCGCTTTATTTTTTATTTTTGAAGCACCCGCGAACTTAGTACAAGTTTCGGCCGACGTAAACCAAACCTTCCAAGAAGTTCAGTTATTTGGGGTACCTGAAACGTTCTGGATTCAGACATTATTGGCAGGTCTCGCAATTATCTGTTTACCCCGTCAATTTCATGTGGCTGTTGTCGAATTACGCGATGAAAAGCACATTCGCGGTGCACGTAAATGGTTTGCGGCTTATCTCATTTTAACGATTTTAGCTATTATCCCGATTGCAAGCTGGGCTTTGCATGCAGCGCCAAAATTCCTAACTGTGCCTGATGTGGCAGTACTCTCATTACCATTGAGTTATAACCAAGAATGGTTAGCCCTACTGGCCTTTTTAGGTGGGTTCTCTGCCTCAACAGGCATGTTACTGGTGTCATCAGTTGCATTATCTATCATGCTCAGTAACGACTTGATTATGCCCGCACTATGGCGTTTTAAGCTGCTATCACGTCACGATAAACATTTACCTAAAGTTCTTAAATTCAGCCGTCGTATTAGTATTGTCGCGGTGATGTTACTTGGCTTTTTATTCTTCCATTTCTTTAATGATATTAACCAGCTTTCAGTATTTGGTTTATTGGCATTTAGTGCGGTTGCTCAATTCGCTCCTGCACTAATTGGTGGATTGTATTGGCGAGGTGGAAGTCGCCAAGGCGTTTATGCAGGTCTTATTGTTGGATTCTTAATGTGGAGTTACACATTACTATTTCCAACCATCTTACGTAGTTTGCCGGAAGCCTATCAAGAAACAGCCCAAAGTATTTTGCTTTTTGGTCCTTTGGGAATTAATGCATTACGTCCAGAATCACTTTTTGGCTTTGAGTCATTTGCACCTTTAACCCACGGCGTTATTTGGTCGCTTGGTTTAAATATTGTTTTATATATTTGGATTTCTAAACTTTACCGCCCAAGTGTGGCAGAACAAATTCAGGCAGAAAGCTTTTTTTATTATGAAACTAAGCCCCTGCCATCACCGCATACCTCTACCGATTTAACTTATTTACCGCACGATGCTGCACGTTTAAAAGTAGGCGATTTATTTGCGCTTGCTAAAAGAATTACGGGTGAGCAACCCACAACACAAGCGTTCGAGAACTTTTGTGAACAAAATCATCTCACGCTCAACCCGAATAGTATCGCCAATGGCATGTGGTGGCGATTCACCGAACAATATCTAGCTGGCATTATCGGCGCAGCCTCTGCCCGTACTTTGCTCACTACAGCAATGATCAATAATGGTCTGGCATTAGGCCAAGTCGCCAATATTTTAGACCAAGCCTCGCAATGGCAACGTTTCAATCAAAATTTGCTGATGACCATGATTGACCACATGACCCAAGGGGTAAGTGTGGTTGATAAAAACATGTGTTTGGTGGCTTGGAATAACCAATATTTAAAACTATTTGGCTACCCTAAAGATTTAGTTTATGTGGGTTGTCCAATTGCCGATCTGATTCGTTATAACGCTGAACGCGGCGAATGTGGCCCTGGTTCAGTCGAAGAACATGTTCGTAAACGCTTACACTGGATGAAAGTCGGAAGTGCGCATGAATTTGAACGAATCCGTAAAGACGGACGCGTTATTCAAATGCGCGGTAATCCTATTTCAGGTGGTGGCTTTGTGACTACCTTCGCCGACATTACGGCTTTCCGTGCGAATGAGGCAATACTGGAAGCCCGTGTAAAAGACCGAACCCAACAACTTGCCGATGCCTTAACCGAGCAACAGCTCGCGCGCGAACAAGCCGATATGGCCAATATGTCAAAAAGCCGCTTTATTGCTGCGGCAAGTCATGACTTATTACAACCTATGCACGCTGCTCGTCTGTTTAGTACGGTTCTTGAACAAAGCATTGCGACCGAAGAAGATCGTCAAACTTTGCAACAACTTGACCGTGCTCTATATGGTGCAGAAAGTATGCTCTCTGCCCTGCTCGATATTGCACGTTTGGAAGGCGGTACCATACAGCCAAAAAGACAGCCTTATCCTCTGCACGATTTATTAAGCGACCTTGAACTACAGTTTAAGTCGATTGCTGCACAGCGAAATATTTCATTAAAAGTTCACGATGTATCATTCTGGATTGACACAGATCCACAGTGGATACGACGCATTATTCAAAACTTTGTAAGTAATGCTTTACGATATACAGCCAAAGGCCGAGTGATTGTTGGTGTATTACGTTCAGCACAAAAACCTGGACACATTCGAATTGGTGTCTGGGATACAGGTCCCGGAATTGCCGAAGAGCAACGTATTAAACTATTTCAAGAATTCGAACGCTGTGGGCATTTATCACCGTGGGGTGAGCAAGGTTTAGGTTTGGGTCTTGCTATTGTGCAACGCATGACTGGTTTGTTGAATTATCCAGTCCATGTCTATTCACAACTCGATAAAGGCTCCTGCTTTATGATTGAGGTTCCGGTGGTAGAAGCTCCAAAAATAATAACCCCAACCGTACAGGCAGTACCTTTAAAAACCAAAGCCTATCGGATTTTATGTTTAGACAATGATGAAACCATTCTTGAGGGTATGAGTAGCTTATTAGGTCGATGGGGGTATGAGGTTTTTAAAGCCACTGAACCGGAACAAGCACTTGAAATTATTCAAAAAGAAAATATTCAAGTCTGGCTTATCGATCAGCATTTAAATAACAACCAACTCGGTGTCGATTTTATTTTGCAAAATCGTCAACATGATGTTCCTGTTGCTTTAATTACTGCTGACTCTCATCCTGAGTTACCTCAACAATTGAAAGAGCTGAATATTGTTTTACTCAAAAAACCACTTAAGCCTGCTTCTCTAAGAGCATGGTTATCGGGACTTAAAATTGCCAGTGAGGTAGATTAAATATTTTCTGTCCCAAACCTTTTAATAAATTTGGGAGAGATTTTTGGCAAAAATTATTGGCCTAATTTAAGCCAATAGGCAGAACTGCTCAAAAAGTCTACTTTTGTTGATTAAATAATTGGCCAAACTTTCCAATAGTCCTTTTTCTATGGCAAAGCTCACCTTTTTTGTAAGTGAACACTTGTACACTTAGTTACAATTTCATAAGCTACTGTTTTTTAAAATTATAATTAGACAAAAACAACCATATACGACTTTAGTCGTATTCTACTTGCATTCTTCATGACACATAAATATTCAAAACCAATTTATTCTATGTACAGCTATTTTTATAACCCATTTCCATATTAAGCACCCCTGCTCACGAATTAATGCAAAGGACAATTGCCATGAATATTTCTGATAACAGCCCACAAGGCCAACTTTCGTCTCAACAGTTTTATCGTCAATACAGTGCCAATGCTTTACTTCCTGAATTAGATTGGCAAAGTATTTTCCCTCACAGCAAGCTCAATGAAGCAAACATTAAAGCGTTAAATACAATTTATCAGTGCGCCGTCCCCCTCGCACTTAATGTATTTCATGATCTAAATTTTGATGTATTTGCACCTGCGGCTTATCATCCGCAAGGTTTAGGTTTATTTGATAAATTGGCTCAACAAGAAGAAAATTTCTTAAAAGTTCTTAGCGCTGAAAGTGAAAATCTTGACCATGACACACGTCATCAAATCTGGAGCATGCTACTCCGTGGAGGCGCTGTACTCGTTTTCAAAGCTTGGCTTGGCCATGTCAAACTCGGCGAGAATCAGTTAGATATGACTCAGTTTGATGAATTATCGGATTTACTCTTTATTAAAACGCATCCAGATCAACTTGCTGAACGACTACATGTTGATGAAAAAGCAAAACTCGACCATATCTTCTTGATGTATGGCAATGATATTTTTCTTGATCGCTTCAACAGTCTAGAAACAGCTGCTTTGTTTGTTGATTTAGGCGTTTATGATGCAGCCTTCTTAAGCCTACGTGATGACCGTGTGGCTGAATATTTAAAAATGAAAGGCTATGTGACTCAAGAACAAATTGATGATTTGCAATGCGCGCTTAACCCATTGTACTGCGACAGCCTAACACCAAAGCAAGATTGCCTTGCATAAGTGGTACACATAAAAAAGACCTCAATCGAGGTCTTTTTTCTTTTTAGATTTTTTTATCTTCAATATTGAGTGCGCTAATGGCCAATACGGCTTTTGTACGGTTTTGCACACCTAATTTTCTAAAGATAGCCGTTACGTGAGCTTTAATCGTTGCTTCTGAAACATCAAGCTCATATGCGATTTGTTTATTTAACAAACCCTCCGCAACCATCATCAACACACGGAATTGCTGAGGTGTTAATGATTGAATACGTTCAGCTAAAGCAGTTTCATCTGCTGCTCTCGGGTCAAGGTTAAGATTAGATGGCAAGTTCGGTGGCAACCAGATATCACCCTCTAAGACTTGACGAATCGCTTCGCCAATATGACTTGGATGAGCCGACTTAGGAATATAACCCATCGCACCATGAGCGATTGCACGCTGAATGATTGAAGTTTCTTCATGTGCAGAAACCACAATAATCGGAATAGATGGATACTGTGCTCTTACATAAACCAGAGCCGAAAAGCCTGAAGCACCCGGTAAATTTAAATCGAGTAATACTAGATCAGGTTCTGCCCCATTTTCCAAACGCTCATAAAACTCATCAACCGAGGCTGTTTCATGAATTTGTGCCTGTGGCAGGCTATAACGTACTGCTTGAATTAAAGCATGACGAAACAAAGGATGATCATCAACGATTAAAATATTCATAAGCGATTAAAGTAATCTTGAGCATAAGTATGGCCTATTGTAACCCTACTATTTAGATGAAAGATACGTTCATCTTATCCATTTTTATGCAAAATGTTGATAAATGCAGAACTTAGCCAAGATTTTCAGATGTTTTTTAACTTTTAATCAAAATTAATCTGTTTTTTATATAAGCTTCCTTTTTATTATAAAAAATATATCACCTATAATTATATAAAATAAAAACAGCAACTTAATAGAAAAACAAAGTGTAAAAATCCACTATTTACCTTTTATATTTAAAACTGATAAGGTTGACCAATTTCGTTATTTTACAGTTTACCGTCGTTGTTGATTAATAAGTCCAATCTCTTATTTTAGGCTTAGGAACCAAATTATGACTGGTATCACATCACCAAAACCTTTAAATATCGTTGCTGTTTCTGGTGGATTAAATCCCCCATCTAAAACGGAAAGTCTGGTTCAAGCCATTCTTGATGAATTATCAGAAGCAATCGATATTAAAGTTCACTTTATTAAATTAAGCGAAATCGGGCCTCTATTAGGCGGCGCATTTTATCGCAATCAACTTCCACAGCGCGTACAAGATGACCTTGCCGCAGTTGAAGCAGCAGATGCTTTAATTGTAGGTACACCCGTTTACCGTGCTTCTTTTACAGGTCTTTTCAAACATTTCTTCGATTTTGTTGAACAGACTGCTTTAGTCGATGTGCCTGTACTTTTAGCAGCATCGGGCGGTAGTGATCGTCATGCACTCGTACTTGAACATCAACTTCGCCCATTGTTCAGTTTCTTCCAAGCACAAACTTTACCAATTGGCGTATATGCGACAGATCGTGACTTTACCCCTGAATATACAGTGAAAAGCGAGCAATTATCAGACCGGATTACGTTAGCAGTGGCACGCGCATTGCCAATTTTAGAATGGGCGCCGGCGAAAGGTAAACGTGCTGAAGTGGTTAAATCTAAATCACAGCAAGCAAATCAAGAGCTTGGTATTAACAAGCAAATTGAGCAAGAAGAAGTATTACCTTCAGCAGCTGTACCAAACCTTGATGCGGCAGAATCTCGTTTGCATCACAAGTCTGGCAAATCATTAACGCATGTTGCCTAAGCGCAATATAGCTAAATAAAAAGAACGAATGGGGAGAGCGAACCATGACGCAATTACAACAACCAATTAAATTTGCTTATTGGGTACCAAACGTAAGCGGTGGCCTTGTAGTGAGTAACATCGAACAGCGTACAGACTGGAGTTATGACTACAATGTTCGACTTGCACAGGCTGCCGAAAACAATGGTTTTGAATATGCGCTCACCCAAATTCGTTTTACGGCTGGGTACGGGGCAGAAAACCAACATGAATCGGTAAGTTTCAGTCATGCATTACTAGCAAAAACTGAAAAATTAAAGGTCATCGCGGCTATTCTGCCCGGCCCTTGGAAACCGGCACTTGCCGCTAAACAACTTGCAACGATTGATTATTTAACTCAAGGCCGTATTGCGATTAACGTAGTGAGTGGCTGGTTCAGAGGAGAGTTTGATGCCATTGGTGAAGAGTGGCCTGAGCATGATGAACGTTATGTTCGCTCCGAAGAATTTATTCGCACGCTAAAAGGAATCTGGACCACCGACAACTATAGTTTCGATGGTAAATACTATCAGTTTCAAAACTACACGCTTAAACCAAAACCTCTGCAAAAACCGCATATTGAAGTCTTTCAAGGTGGCAGTTCACGTGCCGCACGTGACATGGCTTCACGTGTATCTGATTGGTATTTCACCAACGGTAATACGGTAGAAGAAATTCAAAAACAAGTTGAAGATATTCGTACTAAAGCAAAAGCCAATAACCATCATGTCAAAATTGGGGTAAATGCATTCATCATTGCCAGAGATATCGAAGAAGAAGCAAAAGCGGTACTCCAAGAAATTATTGATAAAGCCAATACTGAAGCGGTAAATGCATTTGGAGATGCTACACGTGAAGCAGGTGCTGCTTCACCAGAGCAACAAGGTAACTGGGCAAAATCAAGTTTTGAAGACTTAGTGCAATACAACGATGGCTTTAAAACCAATTTAATTGGTACACCACAACAAATTGCTGAGCGTATTGTGGCACTTAAAAATGTAGGTGTTGATTTGATTTTGTCTGGATTCTTACATTTTATTGAAGAGGTGGAATATTTTGGAGAAAAGGTTCTACCACTCGTTCGCCAGTTAGAACTTCAACAGGAGAAGGAGGTAGAAATCCAAGCTAAATCAGCCTAAAAAACCCCAGTTAAAACAGCGCAAGATAATAAAAACAATAAATTAAAAATAAAGAATTTATTGGCTCCAAGACTCGGCTTGGGGGCTTTATTTTTTAGGATTTCTCGACTTCTCGAATCACAGTTTCAACTGAGTAACGGCACCATTTTGAAAGTTTCTCGATAAATTCATTTAATGCTGCTGGTTCAAAATGGCTTACGATCATATAGCAAGCATTACCCATGACTTTAAAGCATTCATCGATTTGCTCGTATTGCTTCACTAAATTTTCAATTTCTTCAAATGCGCGTTGTTCATTTAAATGCAAATGAATAAATTGCTTATGCGAATATTGCACGGCAATGGTGTAGTTTTTGATAACACCAGCATCCATTAACTGAGCAATTCGAGCGCCCACCGCCTGCCCTGTTCGATGGACACGCTGCCCAATTTCTTTATTTGTCAGACGAGAATCTTGTTTAAGCAATGCAATAATTTTTAGATCAATCGGGTCTAATTCAATATTCATTTTTCATGGCGAAAGAAAACTAGCGTTAATGCTTTCATAGGACTATAGCCGATTTTTCAAGCAGAGAATAATCTTGTTTTATCTCATATCAACAAGAGTGACCTCATGAAACAAGCTCTATTAGTTATCGATGTACAAAATGATTATTTTAAAAATGGCAAAATGGAATTGGTTGGGCCAGATCAAGCGCTCGATAAAATAAAGCAGCTTGAACAATATTTTAACGAGAAAAACTTACCGATTATTTATGTACAACATATTAACCCACCACAAGCGAGTTTCTTTCAAGAAAATACAGATGGGGTTTTACTTCATCCTGAACTTAGTGCTGATAGGGATTCATTAATCGTGACAAAGCATTATCCAAACAGTTTTTTAGAGACCAATTTAGAAGAACTCTTAAAAGCACATCAAATTGAGCAACTCGTGATTACAGGCATGATGACGCATATGTGTATTGATTCAGGTACACGTGCAGCCAAAGAACTTGGCTATCAACCCATCTTAATTGCAGATGCAACCGCAACTCGCGATTTAAGCCATGACGGAAAAACTGTAAAAGCTGAAGACGTACAAACTGCTTTTTTAACTGCGCTTAGTACGTTTGCAAATGTACAAAATACTGCTGACTTTTTAGCAAGCTCTTAATAGAAAGCAATAAGAAAGCCCCAGATGGGGCTTTCTTAAAATTAGTTCTGCTTATCAGGATAAACCGTTGCAATTAACTGATCTACCACAGCAGGCTCAGCTAAGGTTGAAGTATCACCCAAACTATCTAATTCATTCGCTGCAATTTTTCTTAAAATACGGCGCATGATTTTACCCGAACGGGTTTTAGGTAATGCTGGTGCCCAATGCAACGCATCAGGTGAGGCCACAGGTCCAAGCACTTTACGTACCCAGTTGATTAACTCTTTACGCAGCTCTTCCGATTCTGCAACACCTGCCTGTAAGGTCACGAAAGTACAAATACCTTGTCCTTTAATATCATGAGGCATGCCCACCACTGCTGCTTCTGCGACTGATTCATGCGAAACAAGAGCACTTTCAATTTCAGCAGTACCCAGACGATGACCTGAAACGTTTAAGACGTCGTCAACACGACCTGTGATCCAGTAATAGCCATCTTCATCACGGCGAGCACCATCACCTGTAAAATAAGTATTTTTAAAGGTCGAGAAATAAGCTTCAATAAAGCGGTCCGGATCACCCCAAATGGTACGCATCTGGCCTGGCCATGAATCTTTAATCACAAGGTTACCTTCAACCGCACCTTCTAGCTCATTACCCTCACCATCTACAATGGCGGGTTGAATACCAAATAACGGACGTGTTGCTGAACCCGGTTTTAAGGCTGTTGCTCCCGGCAATGGAGCAATCAAAATACCGCCTGTTTCGGTTTGCCACCATGTATCAACAATCGGGCAGCGGCCTTCACCAACAACATTGTAGTACCAATTCCAAGCTTCAGGATTAATAGGTTCACCGACCGAACCAAGTAAACGCAGGCTGCTACGGTTACTTTCACGTACAAACGAATCACCTTCTCGCATCATGGCGCGAATCGCAGTTGGTGCTGTATATAAAATAGAAACTTTGTGCTTATCGACCACATGACCAAGACGTGCCCATGTTGGATATTGAGGTACACCTTCAAACATTAAGGTCGTGGTACCATTTGCTAGCGGTCCATAAATTAGATAACTATGCCCTGTAATCCAGCCAATATCGGCTGTACACCAATACACATCATCTTGTTTTAAATCAAATACCTCTTTAAAGGTACTGGTTACATAAACTAAGTAACCGCCTGTCGTATGTAACACACCTTTCGGTTTACCTGTTGAGCCCGATGTATAGAGAATAAATAAAGGGTCTTCTGCCTTCATTGGTTCTGGAGGACAATTGGCATCCACTTCCATAATAATGAGGTGATACCACAAATCACGGCCCGGCTTCATTTCAATTGGGTTTGCATTACGGTAAACCACAATCACATTTTCAACACACTCAGTACCCGGCAATGCTAAAGCCAAATCAACATTTTCTTTGAGTGGTAATAGTTTTCCGGCACGTAGACTTGAGTCTGCGGTAATCACGAGTTTAGCTTGGCTGTCTTCAATACGACTTGCTAAAGAATCTGGCGAGAACCCACCAAATACCACACAGTGAACAGCACCAATACGGGCACAGGCCAACATGGCAATTGCAGCCTCAGTCACCATTGGCATATACAGTACAACGCGGTCACCTTTACCAATGCCATATTTCTTTAAAACGTTGGCAAAACGGCAGACTTCATCGTGTAATTCTTTATAAGAAACGATTTTATGACGAGAAGGATGGTCCCCTTCCCAAATAATTGCAGGTTTATGTGGATGTTCTTTAAGATGCCTGTCTAGGCAGTTTGCTGACACGTTCAACTCACCATCAGCAAACCATTCAATTTTGAAATTGTCTTTGTCAAAACTGGTATTTTTAACTTGGGTAAATGGCTTTATCCAATCGACAATTTTAGCTTGCTCTGCCCAAAATTCATCTGGGTTCTCGATAGAGTGTTGATAACGTTTAAAGTAGTCTGCTTCAACAGTACGAGCTGTTTTTTTAAATTCCTCTGGTACTGGATAGATCTCATTCATACGCAACTTCCTTGATCTTGTGCATCCCATCTCGAGACTGTGGCTATTATTTTACTGGATCTTATTTGCATGCCTTTGCAGTATGATGACTCTTTCAAAGCCTAGACAATGCGACTTTGGTCATATATTAACCACTTACTCAAGCATACGAAATTATGAACATTTTTATAAAATTAAGTTGATTTAAAACATTTGTCTATAGCTTTTACTTTTATAATTTTTTCAATATTTGATGGTTTTGATCATCAACAAAGATTATTTTGTCTCTCATATGCAACCTAGGAATAAAATAATATGTTTGCCCAAACGACTTCCTCACGCCCACCACAGCTGCCTTTAAAAGATAGCCCTTTTTCAATTCATGGCCGTTTTAACCGTATGAGTTATTTAGGTGGATATGGACTGATTTATTTAGTCACAATCGTGGGTTATTTTATTCTGGCCTCCTTTCTTGGGAGTTTTCAGCTTTCAAGTAATTTATTTAATTTTGAGTTTTATAGCTCTCTTTCTGGCCTCAGTGCTTTGGTAGTCTGGGCTTTTTGGCTATTCCTGATTTATTTAAATGTTGTTCTCGTCGTGCGACGTTTGCATGATCTAAATAAAAGTGGTTGGATGGGATTACTACTATTCATTCCAGTTGTTCAGTTCTTTTTTATGATTTATTTACTACTTGCCTCAGGTACAGCAGGTCCAAATCAATATGGTCCAGCTCGACCATCAACGTTCATAGAAAAGTTAATGGCTTGGTTTATTTTATTCGCTATTTTAATTAGCCTTATTTCTACGGCAGGCTTTTTTTACTACTTCTCTGGCACCGATACTATTCAAACCCCGTCACAAATCTTACAAAAAGGAACGGAATACTTTTAATTAAAAAACACTTTATTATTCAGATGAACTCATTATAGTAGGCGCACATTTTATCTCCTACTATGATGGAAGCCGATCATCGCTTTCATAACTTTTTAAAATAGAGACTTGTCGTGGCTGATGAACAAAAATCCTTAACGGATGTTGCAAAAAATACAGGCGAACTTTTGCAAGAAGCAGGTACTAAAACCACTCAAACGGTTTTAGCCCATACCGAAAAGTATCATGATGCCTATACCACTATTGATAAAATCGTGGATAGCTTCTGGGAACGTGTGCCTTATATTTGTATTGCGATTATCGTTTTTATTATTTTTTGGCTACTCACCAAATTATTTAAGTTCTTTGTTCGTAAAACCTTAGAAAATCGCTCTTATACGCGCCAAAACCTAGTGTTGGTTCTAAACCGTGTGGGAAGTACGACAATTTTATTTTTTGGATTCTTAATTGCACTTGTCATCATGATCCCGGGTTTTACACCAGGACAACTCATGAGTGCGTTAGGAATCGGTTCGGTCGCAATTGGTTTCGCATTTAAAGATATTTTCCAAAACTTGCTTTCAGGTATTTTGATTTTATTGAGCGAACCGTTCCGTATTGGCGACTCAATCGTGGTCAATTCACTTGAAGGAACTGTTGAAGATATCCAAATTCGTGCAACATTCTTACGCTCTCCAGATGGCCGTCGTATTGTTATTCCAAATGCCACTGTTTATACGAGTGCTTTAACTGTAAATACGGCTTATCAGCAACGACGTTGTGAGTTTGTAGTCGGCATTGGATATGACGACGATGAACAAAAAGCTAAACAGATTATTTTAGATATTCTTAATAATGACCGAAATGTACTCAGTCAGCCGGCTTTCTCGGTTAACGTTACAGCTTTGGCAGATTTCTCGGTTAACCTGACTGTACGTTGGTGGGTTGATACCACTGAAACTGATATGTCCTCATCTACAAGCACAATCCAAGCTCAAGTCAAACAAGCTTTTAATGAGAACGGAATTAATATTCCTTACCCAATTCAGGAATTAAAAATGGCTTCAAATCAGCCACTTTTAAACCCAGAAGCATCAACTAAAGAGACGACCTAAAATATAAGAAATAGACGTTTCAGTTCTTAAAATACGGTTGCCTAAGCTCACAGCTTGGCAGCCGTTTTTTGTGAGCAAATCAACTTCATAGGAAATAAAGCCGCCTTCGGGTCCAACGACTACACTGCACGCATGCGGAATATTAACTGGCATGCTCTGCTCGGCATACGGATGAGCCACATAGGCGGGACTTTCCTTTGAAATTAAGTTTGGTAAAACATCTTCAACAAAAGGTTTAAAGCGTTTATATAATTGAATTTCAGGAACAATGGTGTCGCCTGCTTGCTCAAGCCCTAAAGTCACATAGTTATCAAGTTGTTGCAAAAATGGAGTTTGCCAATAGCTTTTATCTACCCGATAACTATGAATCAAACTAATTCTTTCAACACCTAGAGTCACACTATCCATAATTAAACGGCGTAAAACTTTGGGCCTTGGTAACGCTACGATTAAATGTACTGGAAGTTTTGCAGGTACAACTTCTTCAGTAATAGGCCGTATACAAACTTCTTGCTCATTCATCGAAACAATTTCAGTGATATAGCGTGCACCATTACGAACACCAACTTTTAGATTTTGGCCCACCGTAATATCAAGATGTTCACGTAAATGCTGCAATTGGCGTTTTGAACGGATTAACCATAAATCTGACTGAACATCGTCAGGTTCTAGTAAAACGATATTCATGGTTTTTCGGCCAAATACCGGTTAATTACACCAATATGCTTTTGTAATGAACCTTGGTTACGTTGTAAGACTTTATGCGCCTGCTCTACCACCTGCTTTGCTTCTTCAGGCTCGGCTAAACATGCCCTCCAGATTGCTACAACTTGCTCAGCGTCTTGAGCAATGAGCACCCCATTTTCATCAATAAATTCATCAACAATGGTTTGGAAATTAAAGTAACGAGGTCCAATTACGGTCGGTACATTTAAAACCATAGGCTCCAAAATATTATGCCCACCGCCCGGTTCATTAAGTGATCCACCCACAAAACACACCTGACTTAGGGCGTACCATAACCAAAGCTCCCCCATACTATCGGCTAGATAAACCTGTGTACTCGTATGAATACTTTGGTTCAAGCTTCTACGATGAGTAATTAAATCTAGGTTTTGGCAAATTTCAAAGACTTCGTCGAAACGTTCAGGATGTCGAGGTACGACAATACAAACTAACTCTGGATCTGACCTTAAATAAGGCTGAAGTACTTGCAAAATTTGTAGTTCTTCGGGTGCATGTGTACTGGCAATTGTCAGTACTTTTCGTTGGCCCAAATACCATAGCTGGTATAGCTTTGCTGCCTGATTTATAAATGCTTCTGGTGCGTGAATATCAAATTTAATATTTCCAACCACCTGACTTTTTTGTTGATCTAAACCAAGTTCTACATAACGTTGTCGAGTCGCATTATCTTGTGCCAGCACCCAGTCAATTTGTTTCAGCATTCCTGCAGTTAGCCCTGAAACGCGGCTATAACCTTTTGCTGATTTTTCTGATAATCGCGCATTTAATAATAAACAAGGAACCTGTTCTAGCTTGGCTTGATCAATTAAATTTGGCCAAAGCTCAGTCTCAACCAATGCTAAAAGTTTTGGCTGATACAACTCAAAGAATTGTTTTAAAAGATGCTTTTGATCAACAGGCAAATAAACAGCTTGAAATAAATCTAAATACGGCGCTTTTAAAAATAATGATTTGGCACGCGCCTGACCAGTTTTAGTCGTATTAGTCACTAGAACAGGCTGACCGAGTTTAAGATAATGCTCGATTAAAGGCTGGGCAGCATTGGTTTCTCCAACCGAAACAGCATGGAACCAAATTGCTCTTACATTTTTCGGAGACTCAAACGGCCCAAATCTTTCAAGACATTCCTGATTATATAACTCCTGGCTTTCTGCACGTCTTTTTATCCGCCATTGGTAAAAAGGTTTTAATAAATGGAGTGCGGTGTTGTACCAAAATGGGGTCGCCAAGCGGTTTGCCTCAAATAGTCAAAGTTTAAAACTGGGGAAAATATAACATAGATAGAAAAAATGGCAGAGTTTCGATACCTAAACTCTACCATTACAAGAAAAGCGATTTACTGAGCCCATAAATTAAAGAGGTCAGTAAATCATCTGTTCAAAAAATTACGAAGCTTCTAGTGCTGGATAGTCTGTATAACCTTCAGCACCTTTAGCATATAAAGTTGTTGGTTGAAGTTCATTTAATGGCAAGTCTTTTTCTAAACGCTGTAAAAGATCTGGGTTAGCAATATATGCTTTACCAAAAGATACAGCATCTGCCTGACCTTCACGCAAGATACGTTTTGCTGATTCTGGTGTTAGATTCTCATTGGCAATCCATACACCATTAAATTTTTCGCGAAGTTTAGGACTAATACTATCAGCAGCTTCATATTCACGAGAGAAAATGAAAGCAACATTACGTTGGTTAAGTTGTTCCACTACATAACCAAAAGTTGCTAATGGGTTTTCATCACCCATATCGTGTGAATCACCACGCGGTGCAATATGAACACCTACTCGGCCAGCGCCCCACACTTCAATAAATGCATCAACGACTTCTAATAATAAACGTGCACGGTTCTCAACAGGACCACCGTATTCATCATCACGTTGGTTGGTATTACTTTGAAGGAACTGGTCAATTAAATAACCATTTGCTGCGTGTAATTCAACACCATCAAAACCTGCTGCTTTAGCCAGTTCTGCTGAATGTTTGTACTGAGCAATAACTTCTTGAATCTCTTCAATTGAAAGTGCACGCGGTGTTACATACGGACGTTTAGGACGTAATAAACTCACTTCACCCGCAGGTTGAATTGCACTTGGTGCAACAGGAATCTCACCATCTAAAAGTTCAGGATGCGAAATACGGCCTACATGCCAAAGTTGAGCTACAATTTTTGAACCTTGAGCATGAACTGCCTCAATAATTTTATTCCAAGCTTGTGCCTGCTCTTGTGACCATAATCCTGGGGTATCTGCGTAACCCACAGTTTTTGAACCAATTACTGTTGCTTCGGTCAAAATTAGACCAGCATTTGCACGTTGTTGATAGTATTCAACCATTAAATCATTAGGCACTCGGCTTTCACCACTACGCGCACGCGTTAATGGAGCCATTACCAATCGATTTTTGATTTCAAAATCACCAACCGTTAAAGGAGTATTGAGTTCAGCCATAATCGCCTCGACTTACACTTTTAATAATTTAAAGTGTTTGTTTTAAATGTTCGATATATTGCTGAATCAAAGCTTCGTTACGTGAAAAATAAGACCATTGACCATATTTTTGGACCTGAATAAGCCCCGCCTGTTGTAACACAGACAAATGATTAGACATCGTAGACTGAGCTACTTTACCCAAACGTTCAATATGACCTGCGCAAACACCCTTCTCAAAACTACCACCACACTCTTCCACCGGTAAATAATGCGCAGGTTCTTTTAACCATTGCAAAATTTGCCGACGTAGAGGGTTGGAAAGGGCTTTGCTAATTGCATCAATATCCATAGGCTCAACACGTCTTTTAAACGAACAAAGCTTTGTTCAGCATTTCGAAAACATAATATCGCATTTTTTCGATATTCATATCTATTTTTTTCGATATTCATATCGCATTTTTTCGATTAACATTCGAAGGCTGAACTGCTTTGCCGTTTTAATCGCTAAAAATCCAAGAGTTCTACATATTCATAGATGAACTGTATTTAAACTAAAAGTTCAGCAGACTCTTATAAACCTTGTTTTAAACTCGCTTCGATAAAACGATCAAGGTCACCATCAAGAACAGCACCTGTATTAGAGTTTTCAACACCCGTACGTAAATCTTTAATACGAGAATCATCTAATACATATGAACGAATTTGGCTTCCCCAACCGATATCAGACTTAGAGTCTTCTAGAGCTTGAGCTGCTTCATTACGTTTTTGCATTTCCAATTCGTACAAACGTGCACGTAACTGTTTCCATGCGTGGTCACGGTTAGCATGTTGCGAACGCTGGTTCTGACACGCTACTACAATACCTGTTGGGATGTGAGTCAAACGCACAGCCGAGTCGGTTTTGTTAATATGCTGACCACCTGCACCAGATGCACGGTATGTATCGGTACGAACATCAGAAGGATTGATATCAATTTCAATATTGTCATCAACCTCTGGGGAAATAAATACCGCAGAGAATGAAGTGTGACGACGGTTGCCACTGTCAAATGGTGATTTACGAACTAAACGGTGTACACCTGACTCTGTGCGTAACCAACCGTAGGCATATTCACCTTCCACACGTATAGTTGCTGATTTAATACCAGCTACGTCACCGTCAGACACTTCCATAAGTTCTGCTTTAAAGCCATGACGTTCAATCCAGCGCATATACATGCGTAAAAGCATAGACGCCCAATCTTGTGCTTCAGTACCACCTGAACCTGATTGAATCTCTACATAGCAAGGATTCGGGTCCATCGGGTTGCTAAACATACGACGGAATTCAAGTTTAGCCAGTTCATCTTCGGCAGCACCAAGCTCAGACTGAACATCTTCAAGCAGGCTTTCATCGTCGGCTTCTACAGCCAAATCTAACATCGCTTTTGCATCTTCAAGCTGTGTAGATAAGCCATCCAATACATTAATAACGTTTTCTAGTTCACCTTTTTCTTTCGCCATCGCCTGAGCGCGGCTTTGATCATTCCAGATCGCAGGATCTTCTAACTCACGTAAAACTTCTTCTAAACGTTCTTTTTTCAGATCGTAGTCAAAGATACCCCCGTAGTGTTTGGCTACGATCAGTTAAGTCTTTCAATTGGTTTAGATAAGGATTAATTTCCACGCGAGTGTTCCCATAAGAGCAGATAAACAGTCAATTATTTTAGCATAGCTGCGGTTATCTACGAACCCGCTTTGTATTTCTCATCATATTTCATCAATTTGATTTATAAATTTTCTTCAGTTCAATTTAAGATTAATTGGTAACATCCTCATACAAAATTGGGTACTTTTACAGCATTTTTTATGATCTACACAAAATATCCTCAATTTTAATAAAATAAAACATTATGATTTTATATTTTAAAATCAATATCTTAAATTAAATTAGTTTACATAAATAGCACACGGTTACAGTACGGTTACTTGCGCAAGATTGACGACAAAGCTTTTTCGTCTAGACTAAAAGTTGTAACAAAACATTTATAAAATCGCTTTTTAGAGGGGAGAGATTCCATGAAAAAACTAGCAATTGCATCAGCTCTTTTATCTGCACTCGCAGTGAGTGGCGCAGCAAACGCTTACCAAGCTGAAGTTGGTGGTTCTTACAATTATCTTGATCCAGACAACGGTAGCAGCGTAAGTAAATTCGGTGTTGACGGGACTTATTACTTTAATCCTGTTCAAACTCGTAATGCTCCACTTGCTGAAGCAGCTTTCTTAAGCCGTGCAAGTAACGTTAACGCCCTTATCAACTATGGCGATAACAGCGGTACAAAAGATACTCAATATGGCGTAGGTGTTGAATATTACGTTCCTAACTCAGATTTCTACCTTAGCGGTGATGTAGGTCGAAATGAGCGTGAAGTCGACAACACTAATATTGACAGCAAAGTAACTACTTATGCAGCTGAAGTAGGTTATTTACCAGCTCCAGGTTTATTACTTGCTCTAGGTGTTAAAGGCTACGACGAAAAAGACGGTAAAGACGGCGCTGATCCAACAGTTCGTGCTAAATACGTAACTCAAGTAGGCCAACATGACGTAAACCTTGAAGCGTTCGGTGCGTTCGGTGACCTAGACGAATATAAAGTTCGTGGTGACTACTACATCGACAAAACTTTAAGTGTTGGTGCTGATTACTACAACAACGACTTAACTGATAAAGATGAATTTGGTATCAATGCTAAAAAATTCTTAAATCAGCAAGTAAGTGTTGAAGGCCGTGTTGGATTTGGTGATAACGACAACACTTATGGTGTTCGTGCAGCATACCGCTTCTAATCAAGCCTAAAGTCATAAAAAATCCGCTCAATTGAGCGGATTTTTTTATTGGTTTAAATGTACGATGCGTAATTGTAAATTCACATTGCCATTAAATGCATTACGATCTATTTCATAGACCAAATGTACATAATCCCGCATTGGGTCAAACTCAAAACGGCCCACTGCATTAAAAGCAATTGCATCAAAACTGTATTGGTCGAGTGCTAATTTAAGCTTCAAATGCGTTTCTTTAAGCCAGCGATAATCAACAACTTTAAAATGTCCTTCAAATTGTGGGAAAGGGAATTTTTGTCCCCACGGTCCTAACTGTTCTATCCAGTCTAAAGTGTCGAGTTGTAAGGCAGAAGCAGGGAGTTCTCCATCTGTCCATAACGTTGCTTGAAACAGAGATTCGTCCATGGTTGCAATACAGCCAACAAAAACAGTTTTAAAAGCTTCAAAGTTTTCTTTACGTATAGTTAAACCCGCTGCTGCTGCATGACCACCGAAATGACTCACCAATTCTGGATGTTGTTCAGCAACCTGTTCAATCGTATCTCGAATATGCACGCCATCAATTGAACGTGCAGACCCTTTTATATGAATACCATCTTCATCAGGTGCAAACACAATAGTGGGACGATGAAACTGCTCTTTTAAACGCCCCGCTACAATCCCAATCACACCTTGATGCCAGTTTTCTTCGAAGAGTATAAGAGCTGGAGGAACGTCTTCCTTTGAGAGCTGCAAGCTATCTAAAGCAGACAAGGCTTGTTGCTTCATCTCCCCTTCGATTTGACGGCGCTCTATATTTAATTGATTTAACTGTCTCGCGATTGGATAGGCAGATTCCATAGTGTCAGCTAATAAACATTCAATGCCTATACGCATGCTCTCCATGCGTCCAGCAGCGTTAATACGCGGACCCAAAACAAAACCTAAATCTTGTGCACGCAAAGATGATGCCTCACGGCCAGCAATATCTAGCAACGCCAATATTCCGGCTCGGCATTGATGTTGTTGAATACGTTTTACACCTGCATCGACCAAAATACGGTTGTTATAATCTAGAACAGCAACATCCGCATAAGTTCCTAAAGCAACCAAGTCTAGATATTGAGTGACTTTACTTGTACTTTTGTTTTGCTTGTTACGTAAACTTGCTAAATTGGCCAGCACATAAAATGCAACTCCAACACCTGCAAGCGCCTTACTTGGGAACTCACAACCTAACTGATTTGGGTTTACAACTGCTTCTGCAAGCGGTGTTTCTTTAGTGGTTAAATGGTGATCTGTAATAACCACTTGCATGCCCAGTGCGTGTGCCGCATCAACACCAGCATGGCTGGAAATCCCATTATCGACAGTAATTAATAAATCGGGTTGATAAGTTTGATGTGCAAGCTCTGCAATTGCTGGAGTAAGTCCATAACCGTATTTAAATCGGTCTGGAACCAAATAGTCGACTTGTGCTCCCATATCGCGAAGCACCAATACCATTAACGCTGTACTGGTTGCTCCATCGGCATCGTAATCACCGACAATAACAATTTTTTTCTGCTCATCAATAGCTTGATCTATTAATGCCACAGCAGTTTCTAATCCCTTGAGCTGTGGAGCTAATAAATTCTTAAGCTTTAATTCTAATTCCTGTTCAGATTGTACCCCACGCCTTGCCAAAATTTCGGCAATAAACGGAGGCACGCCCTGAAACTGTTCAGGGCGTGTCAATAAAGGTCTTTGTTTGATTTGTATTTTTGTCATTTAAGGCATCAGTCGGTGCAACGTCCATTGACCGTCGATTTTTTCATAACTCAAGCGGTCATGTAAACGATTTGGTCGTCCTTGCCAGAATTCATAATAATCTGGCTGCAAACGATAACCTCCCCAGAACTCTGGCTTATCAAGCACTTCACGACTTGTAACTTGCTGTTGTAAATCTTGAAAACGTTGCTGTAACAGCTCTCGGCTTTCAATCTTACCACTTTGCGGCGTACTGATATGCGCTGCAATCTGGCTATCACGTGGTCGTTTACGATAGTAATCTGTAGACTCTTGCTCAGCAATTTTGACTACATGACCACCAACTCGCACCTGACGCTCTAGACTTGGCCAGTAAAATAATAATTCGGCATATGGATTTTCTGCCAAATCGATACCTTTCTGACTGTCGTAGTTAGTATAAAAATCATACCCAGCTTCTGTAGCCCCACGTAACAAAACTGTTCGAACATGAGGTCTGCCATTCGCACTTGCTGTCGCTAATGACATTGCATAGGGTTCATGCAAATTGGCTGCTAGAGCATGGTTAAACCAACCAAGAAACTGCTGATGAGGACTAGATTCAACTTGCCCCTCATGCAATTCTCCTTGCTCGTAGCTTAACCGTAATTCACTTAAATCTTTAATGACATCACTCATGTCATGCACCTTATGCGACTTGTGCTTGTGAACGAACTGAATCGGCTAAATGCTGAGCTAAAGCATTCACTTCTTGCTCATCATCACCTTCGACCATAACACGAATTACAGGCTCTGTTCCTGACTTACGAATCAAGATTCGTCCACGCCCTTTGAGCTGTGCTTCTGCTTTATCAAATTCAGTAACCAATGCCGGAATAGAGTACGGATCCAGCATTTGTTCTAAACGTACATTCACAAGAATTTGTGGGAATAGTTTAAAGTCTTGAACCAGTTCATGAAGAGCCTTATTTTGCTCGACCATCACGGTTAAAACTTGAAGTGCTGCAATAATCGCATCACCTGTCGTACTCTTGTCTAAAGTTAGAATATGACCAGATGGTTCCCCACCAGTAACCCAACCATTTTCTTCTAGGGCTTGTAATACATAACGGTCACCAACCTTAGCACGTACAAAACCAACATTCGCTTTTTCAAGTGCGACTTCGAGTGCCATGTTACTCATGACAGTACCCACTACGCCTGCTGGCTTATTTTGAGCCTGAGTCGCTAAAATATATAAGATATGGTCACCATCAATTAAGTTACCAAACTTATCGACCATCACGACACGGTCAGCATCACCATCAAAGGCAATCCCTAAATCTGCTTCGTGCTCAACTACAGCTTTTTGTAGTTTTTCAGGATGTGTTGAACCACAACCTTCATTAATATTTAAACCATCTGGCTCATTATATAAAGCAACAACTTTTGCCCCTAACTCACGGAAAACCGAAGGACCAACGCTATACGCCGCACCATGAGCACAGTCCAACACAATCTTTAAATTATTTAAGTCAAAGTGGTAAGGGAAAGTAGATTTACAAAATTCGATATAGCGACCATTCGCATCATTTACACGAACACTTTTACCTAAGTTTGCCGTGTCCTCAATAAACAAATCTTTTTCTAATTCGAGGTTAATTTCTTCTTGTAGAGCATCTGGTAATTTTTTACCTTCGCTTGAGAAAAATTTAATACCATTATCAAAATATGGGTTATGTGATGCAGAAATCACGATACCTGCATGCGCATGTAAAGCACGAGTAAGGTGCGCAATTGCTGGGGTCGGTAATGGGCCAAGCAAATGAACATATACGCCAGCAGCGTTTACCCCCGCCTGCAAAGCAGACTCTAAAATATAACCAGATAAACGAGTGTCTTTTCCTAATACAACAAGTGGCTTATTTTTTGGACTCGTTCGTTTTAATACCTTCCCTGCAGCAAAACCGAGTTTTAAAGCAAACTCTGGAGTAATAGGCATTTGCCCAAATTTTCCACGAATACCATCCGTTCCAAAATAACTCATAGCTTATCTCATTTTTACGCCACTTCAGCCGTGGCTTACTTCATATATGGCAATTCCGCCATATCTCTTTTCGTCAGATTTACTTTACACCAAAAACAAAAAGCCGTCAGTGTAATGACGGCTTTCTTCATTGTTTTGGTTACGAAAATCTAACCAACACGATAGTTTGGAGCTTCTTTAGTAATCGTTACATCATGAACATGTGACTCAGACATGCCTGCTGAAGTAATTTTCACAAATTTCGCATTTTGGCGAAGATCTTCAATCACAGCTGAACCTGTATAACCCATCGATGAACGTAAACCACCCATCATTTGATGAACGATGTTACCCATTGGGCCTTTATATGGAACACGGCCTTCGATTCCTTCTGGTACTAACTTCTCAGCACCCGCTTTTGAATCTTGGAAATAACGGTCAGCAGAACCAGTTGCTCCCGCCATTGCACCTAATGAACCCATACCACGATATGCTTTGTAGTAACGACCTTGGAAAAACTCAACTTCGCCCGGCGCTTCTTCAGTACCCGCAAGTAATGAACCAACCATGATCGTACTTGCACCCGCACCGATCGCTTTTGCCATATCGCCAGAGAAGCGGATACCGCCATCTGCAATTAAAGGAATTTGATCTTTTAGTGCACTAGCAACGCTGTCAATCGAAGAAATTTGTGGCATACCGATACCAGCCACAATACGTGTTGTACAGATAGAACCAGGGCCAATACCTACTTTTACAGCATCTGCACCTGCATCTAATAATGCTAATGCAGCATCACCAGTTGCAATATTGCCACCAATCACTTGTACTTGAGGGAAGTTTTGTTTCACCCAACGTACACGTTCAATTACACCAGCAGAGTGGCCATGCGCTGTATCAACAACAATTACGTCAACACCAGCTTCAACCAATGCTTCCACACGACTTGGTGTATCAGCACCAGTACCTACCGCAGCACCAACACGTAAACGACCAAGATCATCTTTACAACTGTTTGGATAGCTCTCAGCTTTGCGGAAGTCAGTTACTGTAATTAAGCCTTTAAGTTCGTTGCTCTCACCAACGACTAAGACTTTTTCAATACGGTGTTTTTGCAATAATGCTTGAATATTTTCTTTAGACTCGCCTTCACGTACAGTTACTAAACGATCTTGGCCTGTCATGATGTTGCTAACAGGTTGTTCTAAATTGGTTTCAAAACGCGTATCACGGCCTGTCACAATACCAACAACCTTGCCGTCTTTAACAACAGGTACACCGCTAATGTTATTAGCGCTGGTAATTGCGATGAGTTCACGTACTGTAGTTTCAGGCGTTACAGTGATAGGATCTTTCACCATACCCGCTTCGAATTTTTTCACACGGCGTACTTCTGCAGCTTGAGCAGCAATATCCATGTTTTTGTGCAAAATCCCGATACCACCATTTTGTGACATAGCAATCGCCATACGTGACTCAGTCACTGTATCCATTGCAGCTGAAACTAATGGGATATTTAAATGAATGCCGCGAGTTAAACGTGTCTTTAAAGAGACATCTTTTGGGAGAACAGTAGAGTAGGCAGGAAGTAATAAGACATCATCGAAGGTTAGCGCTTCTTGAACGATGGTCAGCATAACAATCTCACTGGTAAATTCCGTGAGCTATTATAAACAAATTTCAATGCAATTTTCATATTATCTTTGCCTTTTTCAGCAATAGATATAGAGCTTCTCCAAATAATTCCCACTTATTATAGTTTTAACGTTATTTTTTAATCGAGGTTTTTGCAACCCAGAATTTTATCTGGGTTGATCATTAGTCATAATATTTAGGTAGGACAGCTAAAAATTTGCTCAGTCATTAAATCTACGCCGCATGGCAAGGTCTCAATCCAGTCTAAAAACTGATTGACCATTTCTTTACCCATAAATGGACTACCGTGCTGAGGCACAATCATTTCAATATCCATTTGGCGCACCATATTGACCCACAAACGGATAACTTTGTTGGAACACATATAGCGTTGGTGAAAAGCCTTCATTTTCATGACATGCGTATCGAAATCTTTTAAAGGCTGATTAGCATCTTCAACAATCGAGGCACCCATATCGCCAGAAAACAGAATCTTAGCAACTGGATCATAAAACTGAAAATTACCCACCGAATGTAAGAAGTGAGCGGGAACTACCACAAGCTTGGATTCTCCTAGAGTAATCACTTGGCCGCGGTCAGGTAATTCAATAAGACGATCTTCCCAATTCCCTTTCATACGCTCACTCATAAATGAGGAATTTAGGTGCGGTAAAAAACGTGCCCATAATTTTGATGCAACGACTTTAGCATCGGTATAAACCAGCCAGCGTGGCATTGAAGTAATAATGTCCGGATCTTGATGCGAGGCCATCACATAGTCTAGATTTTTCAAACGTGTATATTTATTTAATTCCATCGTTAATGGAACATAGGTCAAATCGCCACCCGGATCGATTACAGCAGCGCGCTCATGGTCAATAATTAAAAATTGATTGGCTTGGATGCCTTCCCCTTTAACCAAGCTGGTAAAACTAATACATTTATGTACGCCATTATCAAATAATATCTGCGATGTTGTTTTTTCAAACCCCATACAATTCCCCAAAAAAACTTTAAATATTAGATATTTTTATATCCATACTAAAATAAAGGGATTCAGTAACTCTTGCAATAAACTACTTTATTTTTCTAATAATATTTTAAAATTGATTTTGCTTTTCTTATTTTATAAATGAATCATAATGTTATTTTAAATTAACCCACAATAAATTAAAATAATTCTCATTATCAAATTTATTTTTTGTGCTGCTTAGGCCTCCCATGAATCAACCCTTCCGTTTTTCAACATCAAAAACATTGTTAGCAGTTGCTATTTTTACTTCGATGACAGCAAGTCACGCTGAAGAAATAACAGAACAACAAAATTCGACCAGTGTTCTTCCCACGATTTCTGTTCAAGCGCAAAAAGAAAGTACTTCACCTTATGTCGCAACGAAAGCAAACTCTGCCTTAAAATCAGATGCACCCTTATTTAAAACTGCTCAGTCGGTTTCGGTAGTAACCCGCGAACAGCTTGACCAGAAACAAGCAAGAACTTTAGCAGATGCACTTGAAGGTGTCGCAGGCGTAGAAGCTGGGAAACTTGGTCGTCGTGGTTGGGATGATTTTGTTATTCGAGGACAAACTTCTTCTGATTCAGTTTATGTAGATGGCTTAAGAGTAGGCCAGAATACGTATGTTGCTACTGAGTTATCAGGCATGGATCAGGTACAAGTTTTAAAAGGGCCTGCATCTATTAATTTTGGTTTGGTTGCTCCAGGAGGTATGGTCAACTTAGTGACTAAACGCCCTCAAGCTGAAAGCTTTGCTCGGGCCACTATGACTTATGGCAGCTACAACCTTAAAGAAGGAACGTTTGATTTAAACTATAGTCCTAATAATAGTGAAAAAGGTGCTTTCCGTTTAAATGGTCGTATCTCTGACCAAGATGACCCAACAGATTATGTGTATTTTAAAAATTACTACATCTCTCCCTCTTATAACTTTGACTTAGGGGATAACACTGATCTATCTGTCATCGCAAGCTATCAGCATCGCGAATACATCCGTCAACAAGGGTTACCTGTCATTGGTACATTAAAAGATAACCCTAACGGCGCTATAGACCGAAGTTTATATATTGGCGATCCTAATTTTGGTAAATATGAAGCCGATGTTTACCGCACAGGTTACACCTTTAAACACGCTTTTGATAACGGTTGGAACTTTAATCAGAACTTTGCCGTACAAAAAACTGAAATGGATGGTACCGCTGTCTTTGCTCGTACAGGTAACAACTTTTGGGTAAAAAATAAACAAGGTGAAATCGACTACACAACCATTAGCCGTAAAAATAATAGCCGCCACCAAATTATTGATAATTTAAGCTTTGCCATCGATAACCGTTTCAATAAACAGTTTGATTTATATGGCATGCAACACGACCTTAATATTGGAGTAGACGCTTTTCAGGAAAAAAGTGATTACACTAATGATAAATACGATATTGGCGATTTAAATATCTATAACCCCGTTTACGGTCAAAATGTAAAATTGACTCAAAATGTTCGTGATATCAACCGTCTCAAATATTTAGGGCTTTATTTACGTGACCGCATTCAGCTTAATGACCAATTACTTTTAAGCTTATCTGGTCGTCAAGACTGGGCTCAAACTCAAACTACAAGTTTGGTGACTGGCAGTACAAGTAAGCAAACAGACAATGCATTTACGGGCAGCGCCTCTGTCATGTATACCCTTAATGACATTGTGGCTCCTTATGTCAGCTATGCCACTTCATTTACCCCAAATAGCGGTACTGATGTAAATAACAATCCGTTCAAACCTGAAGAAGGGAAACAGGTTGAAGTCGGAATGAAATTACAAAGCCCAGATCAACGAGTTCAAGGTGCTATCGCCTGGTATGACCTAAAACGTCAGAATGTTGTAGTTAATGACCCAATCAATACGAGTGAGAAAGTTCAGCGTGGCGAACAATTAACTCGTGGTATCGAGACTGAGCTCAGCGCAGAAATTTTAGAGGGTTTAAAATTAACAGCTGCCTATACCTACACAATTGATGCTGAAATTAGTAAAGATGCAAACGCGAGCAATGTAGGAAAAGCACTCGACAATATTCCTGACCATGCTTATAGCTTATCAGCGCGCTATAAATTTGACCCTGCCTCAAAACTCGGTTGGTATGTCGGCGGTGGATTCCGAGGTGAAACTTATAAAACTATGGATAAGCTAGATGTCCATATTCCAGGCTATACCGTATTTGATACAGAAGCTGGCTATGATGCAGGACATTGGGGTGCCCAACTTGCGATCCGCAATCTATTCGATAAAGATTACTATGCAGGTGCCTTAAATGAAAATTTGGTGACTTTAGGTAATCCACGTCAAATTAACTTTACTGTGAAATTTAACTATTAAAATTACCTATAAAAAAACGCACTCGATTCGAGTGCGTTTTTTTGGCAGCTTAAAATGCGTTAGAAGAAATAATGCTGTACTAAAGTAGAGATACCTACAATTAAGAAAATAGCAGCACCAATTTTATGAATGAGCGAGATGGATAAACGTTCAGCCAATTTATTACCAATAAATACAGCTGGTGCATTGGCAATCATCATTCCTAGGGTTGTACCTAACATCACCCAAAAGATGCTATCGTAACGTGCAGCTAAAGCGACTGTTGCTATTTGGGTTTTATCGCCAATTTCAGCCAAGAAAAATAAAATAAAGGTTGCGCCAAAAACACCAAACTTTTGCCATCTATTAATACTATCTGTTTCATCATCGAGCTTATCTGGAATAAGCATCCAGAACGCCATACCAATGAAACCAGCTGCAAGGACCCAGACTAAAATTTCGGGGCTCAGCACGGTCGTAATCCACTGTCCAAGTACAGCAGAAATACCATGATTAATTAGAGTCGCTAAAAGAATAGCAATAAGAATAGGGATTGGCTTACGAAAACGTGCAGACAGTAAAAGGGCCAATAATTGGGTTTTATCGCCCATTTCAGCGAGGGCAACAATTGAAGTAGAAATCAAAAATTCTTGCATGTCGTTTCTCTGGCTAGCATAAATGCCCATGACCTACCCCTCCTGCTAGCCAAATATCTGCAGAGTGGTAAATCAAAGGTCTTGCCAACTCGGAAACGATGAGACGTTTAAGCTATGATGACCATGTTCTGTTGAACAATTATGTTGATCATCACCTATTCATTTAGAAATGAATAGCGGCTACTCCCCAATGAAGTATGCGTTTATTATATTCGAGTAGTTCTATTTTTCAAACATTCAGGCGAAAAATTTTATCCACGCCCAAACTAACAATCGTCCTAGACCCAATAATAAAGCTAAACAAATACTTAAATTAATAAATCCAAAATTATTAATGCCAGTTACGTGCTGAGATTGAAATTCAAATGGCAAAATAAGCATTGCTACAAATACTTCCAAGCCCATTGCAACGTAAGTCATCCATTCCCAAGGAAAGTGTAAAACACTCACCCACAATCCCATTAATAAAAATACAATTAATAGAATCGGCACCATGATTTTTAACAATCCTACCATTTATTCTTTCTCCTTTACCGACTAACGAGAAATTTCTCCTCTCTCGACACTTCATTTTTCGTCTTTAGATTAACTTAAAACCAATTAAATTAAATATCAAAATAAAACCCCGCCGAAGCGAGGTTTTAATGATTCATTTAAAAATATTAGATTAATAAAGTACGAATATCTTTAAGAAGTTTCGTAAGTTTATTTGTAAAGCGAGCTGCATCTGCACCATTAATTACACGGTGGTCATAAGACAATGACAACGGCAACATTAAACGCGGATCAAAGTCTTTACCATTCCATACTGGCTGCATTGTTGCAGGTGAAATACCTAAAATTGCAACTTGTGGCCAGTTCACAAGAGGTGTAAATGCTGTACCACCAATTGCGCCTAAACTTGAAATGGTGAAATTCGCACCTTGCAAATCTTTCGGTGTTAATTTCTTATCACGCGCTTTTTGACCTAACACACCCAATTCAACTGCAATTTGCTTAATTGATTTTTGGTCTGGGTTACGAAGTACTGGCACAGTTAAACCATCAGGTGTTGCTACCGCAATTCCCATATGGATTTCATTGCGCAAGAGCACTGATTTACCGTCATCAGATAGATGACCTGCAAACTCACGCTCTTCTTTTAACAAGTACGCAACCGCTTTGATAATGAATGCCATAATTGTCAGGCTGATACCTTCTTTTTTGAAGTTGCCTTTCAGTTCATTACGCCAATCTTCTAACTCAGTAATATCAGCCAAATCAAACTGGGTGACTTGCGGAATAAAGTTGTTCAACGACAATTGCGGAATTGATACTTGCTGCAAACGCGTCAGTACTTTTTCTTCCACACCACCAAACGCAGTAAAGTCAGGAAGCTTTGGCAAACCCGAAACCGCTGGTGCAGCCGCAGCAACTGGCGCCGCTTGCGGTGCAGTTAAACGACTCTTCACATAAGCAAAGATATCTTCTTTAACAACACGGCCATGCTCACCAGAAGTTTTAACTTGTGACAAAATCACGCCAAGTTCACGAGCAAGCTTACGAACGGCAGGGCCTGCATATACTTTAGCATTTTCAGCTTCTTGCTCTTTCGTTAACTTATCAGCACCAGATGTTGACGCTACAGGCGCAGACTGAGTCGCAGCAGGAGCTGCTGCTTTAGGCGCTGCTGCCTGCGGAGCTGGAGCTGATTCTGCTTTCGCCGCTGGTGCAGCAGCAGATGCTTGGCCTTCAGCTTCAATTGTTGCCAGCAATACACCTTGTGAAACTTGTTGGCCTGCTTGCAAGTGAATTGCTTTCACAACACCAGCAACAGTACTTGGAACTTCCACAGTTGCTTTATCTGACTCAACAACAACAAGGCTTTGGTCTACATCAACTTTGTCACCAACCTGAACCAAGATTTCAGCAACAACTGCTTTATCTACACCCAAATCAGGAACGTTAATATCAACCGGTCCAGATTGAGTAGCAGTCGATGCTACAGTTTGAGCTGGTGCAGGTGCTGCCGCTGGAGCTGCTGTTGTAGAAGCAGGTGCCTCAGCTGGTGCACTAGATGCAGACGTTGTTTTTACTTGAATAAGAACAACACCTTCTTTAACTGTATCGCCTTCTTTAACTTGAATGCTTTCTACAGTACCTGCAACATTGCTTGGTACTTCTACAGTTGCTTTGTCAGACTCAACCACAACGATGCTTTGTTCAACATCAATCTGTTCGCCAACTTTTACTAAAATTTCACCAACTAGCGCTTTTTCAACACCAATATCGGGAACTTGAACTTCAACCACTTGGCTAGTGGTTGCCGTTGCTGGTTGAGCAGCAGTTGAAGGCTGTTGAGCCGCTGCCGGTGCTGCTGTTTGTTCAGCTGCTGGTGCAGCTTTTGGAGCTTCTTCTGCTTGAGCTACTGGTGCAGCACCCTCAGCTTCAAGTTCAAGCAATACCGTACCTTCAGTTACGCTATCACCTTCTTTGATTAAGATGCTTTTTACCACACCTGCTGAAGTACTAGGCACTTCAACAGAGGCTTTATCTGACTCAAGCAAAACAAGGCTGTCATTTTCTGCAATGCTGTCGCCAACTTTTACTAAAATTTCAGCAACAACTGCTTTATCTACACCAATATCAGGGGTCTTAATTTGCATGCTTAGTTCCCCTCACCTGTTTGCGTTTCATTATATTCAGCAACTGCCTGAACTTCTGGATGCGCTTGAGGAGCCCATGCCACTGGACGGTCAGTATCTAACTCAAAGTTAGAAATTGCGTCTTTAACTAAACGTGCATCCACTTCACCTTCGTCAGCTAATTTTTTCAAAGTAGCAACAACGATATGTGCAGCATCAACACCAAAGAAACTACGTAAATTAGCACGTGTATCTGAACGACCGTATCCATCTGTACCTAATGCAACAAATGGGCGACCATCTGGAAGATAAGCACGGATTTGTTCGCTGTAAGCACGCATATGGTCTGTTGCTGAAACAACGATACCTTCTGTGCCACGTAACTGTTTAGATACCCAAGACTCTTTCACTTCTTCAGAAAGTGGGTGTAAACGGTTGTATTCTTCACATGCCATACCATCACGTGACAACTCATTGAAGCTTGTTACACTCCAAACGTTTGAATGGATTTGGTATTCATCACGTAAGATTTTCGCAGCTTTGATTACTTCACGAAGAATTACACCTGAACCAAGTAATTGGACAGTTGCTTTTTCATCTTTTTCGAACAAGTACATACCACGTTTAATGCCTTCCTCAGCGCCTTCAGGCATTGCAGGATGCTCGTAGTTTTCGTTCATTACAGTTAAGTAGTAGAACACACGCTCTTGGTTCACATACATACGTTGCAAACCGTCATGTACGATTACAGCTAATTCATAACCAAAACATGGATCATAAGATACACAGTTTGGAATTGTGTTCGCCAAGATATGTGAATGACCATCTTGGTGCTGTAGACCTTCACCGTTCAACGTTGTACGACCAGCAGTTGCACCTAATAAGAAACCTTGAGCTTGCGCATCACCAGCTGCCCACGCAATGTCACCAATACGTTGGAAACCGAACATTGAGTAGTACATATACATTGGAATCATTGGCAAGTTATTCGTTGAATAACTTGTTGCCAACGCAGCCCATGCACTCATTGCACCAGCTTCGTTAATCCCTTCTTGAAGCATGTGACCGTCACTTGCTTCACGGTAATGCATTAATTGTTCTTGGTCTTCTGGAGTATATTTTTGGCCGTGAGCAGCATAAATACCAAGCTGACGGAACATACCTTCTAGACCAAAAGTACGTGCTTCATCTGGAACGATTGGTACTACGCGGTCTTTAATCGCTTTTTCTTTGAGTAAAGAAGCAATTAAACGAACCATCACCATAGTGGTAGATTGTTCTTTACCACCTGAACCATTTAATACAGCATCAAATACAGATAATTCAGGAATCGCTAAAATTTCACTCTCTTTACGACGTGCAGGTAGGTAACCACCTAACGCTTCACGACGCGCCTTCATATACTTCATTTCTGGAGAGTTTTCACTCGGGCGGTAGAATGGAAGCTCTTCTAACTTATCGTCTGTAAATGGAAGATTGAAACGGTCACGTACATATTTCAAAGAGTCGATCTGCATTTTTTTGATTTGGTGAGTTTTGTTCACCGCTTCAATTTCTTCAGACAAACCGTAACCTTTAACAGTTTTCGCAAGAATAACTGTTGGTTGACCTTTAGCTTTCATTGCTTCTGCATAGGCAGCAAACACTTTGTAAGGGTCGTGACCACCACGGTTGAGATTATCGATGTCTTCATCGCTTAAATCTTTTACAAGTTCCGCAGCTTCTGGGTACTTGCCAAAGAATTTCTCACGTGTATATGCACCACCTTTCACTTGATAGCGTTGGTATTCACCATCAACTGTCTCTTCCATTACCGCTTTTAAAGCGCCTGTGCTGTCTTTTGCAAGCAGTGGATCCCAATGACGGCCCCATACCACTTTAATAACACGCCAGCCCGCACCACGGAATAAAGATTCTAGTTCTTGAATGATTTTACCGTTACCACGTACAGGACCATCTAAACGCTGTAAGTTACAGTTAACAACCCAGATAAGGTTATCAAGCTTTTCACGACCAGCAAGTGAAATAGCACCAGTACTTTCTGGCTCATCCATCTCGCCATCGCCAAGATAAGCCCAAACTTTACGATCTTCTTCTTTGATCAAGCCACGGTTCATCAAATATTTTTGAATATGTGCTTGATAAATCGACATGATTGGACCAAGACCCATTGATACGGTTGGGAATTGCCAATAGTCAGGCATTAAATATGGATGCGGATAGCTTGGTAAACCGTTACCGCCAACTTCACGGCGGAAATTACTTAACTGTTCTTCAGTTAAACGTCCTTCAAGGAATGAACGTGCATAAATACCAGGAGCACAGTGCCCTTGGTAATAAATCATATCTCCGCCAAAGCTATTGCTGTTTGCGCGGAAGAAATGGTTAAAACCTACGTCATATAATGTTGCACTTGATGCGAAGCTCGCCAAGTGTCCACCTAAATCATCACCTGTTTTATTCGCGCGAAGTACCATTGCTAAGGCATTCCAACGAATCAATGCACGAATACGGCGTTCCATATCTTGGTCGCCCGGCATTGCAGGTTGTTCTTCAACAGAAATTGTATTTAAGTAAGGTGTATTGAGACGTTGAATTGGAACATGCTTAGCAATTGCTTGTTGGTAAAGTTTTTCCAACAAGAATGCCGCTCGTTCAGTTCCCATATGTTGTAAAACTGAATCGAATGCATCTTGCCATTCTTGGGTTTCTTGTGCGTCGGAGTCACCGTAAAACGCCATAATTCACCTGTTCCTTGTTCTCTAATCTACTTTGTATTTTTACCACGTTTTACCCCTTTCAAGTTATTGCCTCGGGTGAATGTGAGGGGGCCCTATTATTTTCTGAATGAATAGTCATTGACCGAGCAGTAAACAAAATAACAAAAAAACGCCAATAATGGCGTTTTTTTATACAATCTTTGCGTTAAAAAAGGTTTAGCTTAGTTTTAGATTCATAAATTTAATAACCTTACCTTTTTAACTATGCTTTTATGGAAGCATCGCCAAGTAAGTAGTTGGGTTCTTACGTTGACCATCTTTTACTACTTCATAGTGCAAATGTGGACCAGTACAGCGACCTGTACACCCTACATTAGCAATATGTTCACCGGCAGAGACTTGGTCGCCTACACGCACCATTAGACGTGAAGCATGAGCATAACGCGTTAAATAACCATTGCCGTGGTTAATTTCAACATATTGACCATAGCCAGTGCCCCAGCCAGATTTAGTTACAATACCTGGGCCTGTAGCATAGATTGGCGTGCCACTCGGAGCAGCCATATCTAATCCGCCATGATGTTCTGCACGACCACCCATAGTGCGGCCACCAAAGTTTGAAGAAACTCGTACAGTATCAGGAAGAGGGTGAGAAACTAACCAAGAGTAAGAATTTGAAGAAGAGGCATTAAAAGAATTTTTTGCGGTTGTGTTACCGTACTTCTTTGCGAGCGACTCATTGTTGAGTTCAACTGTTTTTTGGCGTAAGGTCACTGAAACTTTCGCACTCGCCGGAAGATCTAAATCATCGGGATGAGTATATGAACCTTGAGATAATGTTTTTGATAGCTGTTCCAATCGATCTGAGTCAGTAGATTGGTTAATTGTTTGATAATCTGCAAAAGCAACTGATGCTGCCGAAGCGGCAAGTGAAAACGCTAATAAAATACGACGCGTGTGCATAAAAACCTCTTGAAACTGTTCTTACTCAAGTTCCTTATGATCTCTTCCTTGATATCGATTGAAATGAACGCTTAAGATTAAGACAAGAATCCATCCGAGAATGACCATGTCTAAACCCGATAACGTTTTTCAACAAACCGGAAAACACATAAAAACAGGAAACCTTACGTTTCTAACAACGCAAGTCGCGCAATGGCAAAGACTTACGAAAATTATCCAACCCTTATTGCCCCAACCAGAACAATGGCAGGTCGTGTGTTATCAAAATGGCTCTTTAATCATTACTGGTGAAAATCAAGCGATGATTAGTCAACTCAGTTATTTACAGAACCAATATGTATCTAAATTATCTCAGCTTGAAGGGTTAAAAGACTTACAACGAATTCAGGTCCGATTGAGAAATAAAAATATTCCAAATACACCCTCATCTGAGCCATCTAAACCCATTCCCCCGGAAACACAAGAAATGTTACGTAGTGCAGCCGACTTCGTGAGCGACCCTAAGCTTAGCCAAGCTTTACTACGTTTGGCAAGCAATAAAAAATGACGAGCTTTCTATTTCTTAATTAGAATCATTATTATTATGTGATTATAATCACACTTTTTAATGTTACATTATAACGTAGCCAAGCAAAGACAAGGACTTATGTCACGCTCACATATGGAATTGGACATTGACTCTCGTCATCAAATGTTACAATTTCATAATTACTCGGATCACTTTGAACATTGCGTAACAACTGATTATTTAAAGCATGTCCTGATTTATAGCCATCAAACTTGGCAATAATTTGATGACCAAGCAAATACAAATCACCAACTGCATCTAAAATCTTATGTCTAACAAATTCATCGGCGAAACGTAAGCCTTCTTCGTTGACGACCCCTGTATCATCTACACCAATTGCATTATCTAAGCTTGCGCCTAGTGCTAAATTGTTTGCCTTCAGGTAGTCCAAATCTTTCATGAAACCAAAAGTACGTGCTTCACTGACTTCATAAACAAACGTTTCAGTCGAAAAATCGATAGTCGCAGATTGATATTCTTTAGCAAATGCAGGATGGTCAAAATCAATCGTGAAATTTAATTGAAAACCATTGTGAGGGCTAAAAATTGCTTTCTTATCATCGATAAGTGCTTCAACTGGTTTTAATATTCTTATGAATTTTTTCGGTGCATCCAATTCACGCAATCCACCTTGCATTAAAAGGTAAATAAATGGACCAGCACTTCCATCCATAATTGGAACTTCAGAAGCAGATACCTCAACAATCAGGTTATCAATTCCTAAACCTGCAATCGCACTCATTACATGCTCAATTGTGCCTACTTTTATATCTCCGGTTATCAAGTTGGAGCACATAAAAGCTTCTTGAATGAGCAATGCATTAGCAGGGATATCGACTGGCGGATCCAAATCGATACGGCGAAATACAATACCCCCATCCACGGTATGTGGAATGAAATTGATCATCACTTTTTGACCGCTATGAAGACCTATTCCACTCGCTTTTACCACACGATTGAGAGTACGCTGTTTCACCATGCTTTGTAACTTCTTTTTTAAAACCGCTATACGTTAGCATATTTAGTCATTGATCAAAAATAAAAAAAGGCAGTGTTTAAACACTGCCCTTCATTCAATCTAACGATAATTTACTTACGTTGCTGATTTTTCAAGTAATCTTGAATACTCATTGGAGAAGAACGCGGAGTAGAACTTGCTGTGCTACTGACTTCATTATCGGCGTTTTGACGCTTATTAATTGCAGGAACGTCATCTTCATCAACAGATTGAGCTGATTGAGACGATGCATGGCTTACCGTATTACGTTTTCTTGGTTCAGCATCTGCTGCATTACGAGTTAAACCAGTTGCAATCACTGTTACACGTAATTCATCACGTGCATCTGGATCAAATACTGTCCCGTAGAAGATTTCACCTTCATCAAGGTCAACAATCTGGTTCACAACATCAGTAATGATTTCTGTTTCACGTAACGTAATATCATCACCACCCGTAATGTTAATTAACACACCTTTGGCATTAATAATATTAACATTATCAAGTAATGGACTACGGATCGCTTGTTCAGCAGCTTGACGTGCACGATCTTCACCACGACCTAAACCAGCACCCATCATTGCGTAACCGCGAGTACTCATTGCAGTTTTCAAATCGGCAAAGTCAAGGTTAATGTGACCACGGTTAACAACCAAGTCAAAGATACTACGTACGGCATTTAACAATACATCATCAGCTTTTTTATAAGCATCTTTCATTGAAATATCGCCATATACGCTCAATAAGCGTTGGTTAGGGATAATAATCAATGAGTCAACATGTGCTTCAAGTGCTTCAATACCGCGTTCAGCAGATTTTAAACGACGACGGCCTTCAAAGTTAAATGGAGTTGTAACTACGCCAACGGTCAAAATACCCATTTCTTTAGCAACTTCAGCCACAACAGGCGCTGCACCCGTACCCGTACCACCACCCATACCAGCGGTAACGAAAACCATATCGGTACCTTCAAGGTGGTGACGAATGATTTCACGGCTTTCTTCTGCTGCAACTTGCCCTACTTCAGGGTTAGCACCAGCACCTAGACCACGTGTACTTTGCTCGCCTAACTGAATTTTGAAAGGTGCATTCATACAGTCCAGTGCTTGTTTGTCTGTATTGGCACAAACGAATTTAACACCTTGAATATCAGACTGCACCATATGTTGAACGGCATTACCGCCACCACCACCTACACCAAATACAGTGAAACGGGCTTGACCGTTGCCATCGTTTAGTTCATCTTCTATAAATTCAAATGAGGCCATGACCTTTAGGGTTCCTAATACATTATGGCAGTCACTTCAGCCCGTATACTGCCTTGATTTTCAAAAATAACTAATTTTAAGAATGCTGTGCAATACCAACCTTGTCAAGTACAGCGGTTTTCTCTTACAACTTCCTAACAATTCTACCAATAAATACATACATCCTAAAAAATGGCTTTTAACTTGCTATTAAACGCATTCCAGCCATTTACCATTCGTTCCCATACCGAACGGTCATTTGCCTCTTCAGGCTCTTCAACAGCATCTTGCAACTCACTTTGGCTAAACATGAGCAAACCAGCTGCTGTTGCATACATAGAACGACGTAAGGCTGCTTGATGTTGATCATCAGCATAAACCTGTAACGGCGGATTACCCAAATGTGCAGATACACCCAACATACGACGAGCTAAACTCACCATACCTTCTATTTGACAAGCATCCCCTGTCAATACTACCCCATGGTATAAACCATGAATTGCACCACTTTGTTCGAGTTCATCGCGAATCTGGCTAAAGATCTCTTCATAACGGGCAATAATAATTTCTGACAACTCAATTCGGCTAATTGTTTGAGGGCCATCAATTCCTTCTACCTGAATCATGTGATCTGGCTTAACAGCACTTAAATCGACACAACCATGCAGAATTTTAATTCGTTCAGCTTCTTCTGTCGTAGTTTGCAATACAGCTGCAATATCACGTGTAACGTGCTCACCACCGCGTTGCAATGTACGTGCTAGAGCTAAACGTCCATCTAGATAAACAGCAAGATTGGTAATGCCTGCGCCAATATCAACCAGACAAACACCATACTCTTTTTCATCTTTAAGCAAGCTTGCCTCAGCGGTTGCCAGACAAGACACCACCATTTTTTCAACCCCGATATTTGCACCTTTCATGGCACGATCAAGGTTTTGCATAGTCGCTATAGGCATCATCATTAACTGATAATGTCCAGTCATACTATGGGCAGTCATATTAATTGGATTCTGCACCCATTCAGCAGAATCACCTAATTCAAAGCCTAACGGCACTGCACTTGCTAAATAGTAATCAGAAGTCACATGACTTGCTTTTGCCAATTCTAACGCGCGCACGACTTCATTTGTTGTAATCACATGTGCTGGATTAGATACTGGTGTGCGACCAGAGGCATAAAAACTTTGCAACTCGGTACTCGGAATAGATACCCATGCGCTATGAATGCGACATTCGGCCATATTTTCCGCTTCAGCAACAGCATTTTTAATCGCAGCAATGACTTTATCGAGGCTTACAATTTTTCCTTTATTCATGCCTCGATTGCGAGCAGTTGCCATACCGATAACTTGAATGTTATCCGGCGCATGAATTTTTCCAATCAAAACTGAAACTTTATGCGTCCCAATGTCAATCGCAACAACTGAGGGAACAGCTTCACTCATCACTCATACCATTTCTTTGTTGTTTAATACCAGGCAAATTGCCTATTTTAAAGCCACGTATTATGGCTTTGCTTTTGTTCCACCTGCAATGCTTGTGTCATCACTCGTTACAACAAACTGACCATTCACAATTTTAGGTGGTGTTGCGTTCTTCCATTGAATAGATAATCCATTACGATATCGCAAATCAATGGCTGAGATTTTCGACCACACCGGTTTTAAGTCAGATTGTGCCAGATGACTTAAACGTTGCAACTTATTCATTGTTTGATCTTGGTCAACAATAATACGTAAACCAGAATCAAATTGCATAAACCAAGTCATTCGCTCAGTCAGATATAACTCTTTTAAGCGTAAATTAACAGGATGGAATAATTGATTAATTTCATTATAGCGTCGCATCATCATTTTTGACTGACTTACCGGCCCATGAAGCAACGGAAGTTCAGGATGAATTGTCGGCTCCGCCTCACTAAATACATCGCCTCCATCGCTTAACAAGCGACCTGTTCCCCAACGGGCGATAGCATGTCGAGGCATGACACGAACACGAATACCATTGGGCCAAGCACGAGATACAACAACTCGGTCTACCCATGAAATTTCTAATGTTTTGTCACGAATCTGTTCTAAATCAGATGTGAAATAATTCGCTTTTATAATTGGAGCAACATGTTGCATCACTTGTTGGGTTTCAACAGAAGATGCTGAACCTACAACTTCTAGTTTTGCAACTGTTGCATCTGTAATAACTTTATATAACCCATAAATTCCGACTGCCAGCACTACAAAAGCAATAACCAACAGCACCCATCCACCAGCATTCGCAAGCTTCTGCTTACGCGTAGGCGGTTTATCATGAATAGAGGTGATGGCCGCACGTTTACGGCGCATGGAAGCCGGAAGTTGTGCCATATTTAAGCCGTACCTTCCAATGTTTGCTCAAGAATCGCAACACACAATTCATCAAAGCTATAACCAACAGCTTTAGCAGCTTTTGGAACTAAAGAGTGGCTGGGCATACCTGGAACAGTGTTTACTTCTAAAAGCCAGAAATTGCCTTGCTCATCCTGCATCGCATCAATACGGCCCCAGCCTTCTGCACCTACCGCCTGAAAAGCACGTAAACACAATGCTTGTAGGTTTTTCTCTTCAGCCTCACTCAGACCACAAGGGATACCATACTCTACATCGTTACGTTGATATTTCGCTTCATAGTCATAGAAAGCAACATCTGCTGGTGGTTGCAAACGAATAACGGGTAAAGGCTGTCCATTGAGGAATGAAATTGTGAATTCACGACCAGTGATCCATTTTTCTGCCATCACCACAGCATCGTGCTGAGTCGCCTTTTCAATTGCTGCAGCAAAGTCTTCTGCTTTCTCAACCTTACTCATGCCGACACTTGAGCCTTCATGTACAGGTTTGATAATGACAGGTAAGCCTAACTCAGCAATCACCGCATCTAAATCTGTTTCTTTAGTAATAATGCGATATGGCGCTGTAGGTAAATCGCTACCTTGCCAGATTTGCTTGGTTTTAACTTTATCCATGCCAATAGCAGAACCTTGCACACCTGTTCCTGTATAAGGCAGATTTAACCATTCAAGTACACCTTGAATCTGGCCATCTTCACCCCCGCGACCATGCAATACAATAAATGCACGATCATAATTTACAAGTTCAGTCACACTGCGGTCTTGTGGATCAAATGCTTCAGCCTGAACACCTGAACGTAACAAAGCGTCCAAAACTGCCTGACCACTATCCAAAGACACAGCACGCTCAGCCGATTTCCCACCAAATAACACGGCAACTTTGCCGAATTTTGTAGCATTTGACACGTTTAAATCCTTAACCCGATAATTCAATACTTTTTGTTTATTTCACATACAAATGGTGTTGCGCAAGTTCTACTGAAATTGCTCCCACGTTACCCGCACCTTGCGTTAATAACAAGTCATTTGGTTGTAACACATTTTGCATGATGTTTTGCAAATTACCTTCCACCGGATCGACCAAAATTGGTTCTACTTGTCCGCGTAAACGAATACTACGCGCTAAAGTACGGCTGTCTGCACCCACAATAGGCTTTTCACCAGCAGGGTAAACTTCCAACAATAATAATTGATCGACTTGAGAGAGCACTTCAATGAAGTCATCAAAACAATCGCGGGTACGAGAATAACGATGTGGTTGGAACAACATAACCAAACGACGATCTGGATGACTTTGACGAGCAGCTTTAATTGTTGCTTCTACTTCTTTCGGATGATGTCCATAGTCATCAACCAACTTAACGTTGCCATCAGCAAGTTCAAATTCACCTTGCACTTGGAAGCGGCGGCCAACACCACTAAATCCTTCTAATGCACGGCTAATTGCATCATCAGAAACACCTTCATCTGTGGCAACACCAATTGCTGCCAAGGCATTTAAAACATTATGTAAGCCTGGTTGATTAATTGTTAAACGCAATGGTTCACGACCTTTACGTAACACAGTGAAGTGCGATTGCATACCATCTTGTTCAATATCAACTGCACGAATGTCATTATCTTCATTAAAACCATAAGTAATGACCGGACGGCCTACACGCGGCAGAATTTCACGAATGTTTGCATCATCCCCACAAACTACAGCAAAGCCATAAAATGGTAAGTTATGAAGGAACTGTACAAACGTATCTTTTAATTTATCAAAGCTTCCTTCATAGGTATCCATATGGTCAGCATCGATATTGGTTACGATCGCTGCCATTGGTTGCAAATAAAGGAAAGATGCATCTGATTCATCAGCTTCAGCCACGATGAAACGGCTTTCACCTAACGCTGCATTTACGCCTGTACTGTTAAGTAAGCCGCCAATAACATAAGTTGGATCAAGGTTTTCTTCCGCCAACATCGTCGTCAAAAGACTTGTAGTTGTGGTTTTACCATGTGTCCCAGCCACAGCAATACCGTGACGGTAACGCATAAGCTCACCTAGCATTTCTGCACGACGTACAATTGGAATACGCTGTTCAATTGCAGCTTTAATTTCCGGATTTTCCGGATCAATTGCTGTAGAAACTACAAGCACATTGGCATTTTTAATATTTTCTGGTTGATGGCCAATATAAACTTTGATGCCATTTTTCTCTAATTGTTCTGTAGTTTTAGACGCTTTAATGTCTGAACCGGAAATTTTATAGCCTTGGTTACCCAAAACCTCTGCAATGCCACACATCCCAGCGCCACCGATCCCCACAAAATGAATGTGTTTAATACGGCGCATTTCAGGCACTTTAATCAGTTTTTTTGCTTGGTTCGCAGCTGTTGATGGAGACATAGTAAATCCGATTACATTTTTTGGATAAGATCAACCACATGCTGAGTCGCATTTGGTTGGGCATGTTGACGCGCTTTCACTGCCATTTCAGTAAGTAATTGGCGGTTCATCAGCGAAGTGAACAATTCATTTAAAACATCTGGCGTCATGGTCGATTGCTGGCAAATTTTCGCAGCACCGACATCCGCCAGAAATTTGGCATTTGCAGTTTGATGGTCATCAACTGCTATAGGGAGTGGTACAAAAACTGCGGCCACACCTGCTGTTGCAACTTCTGTTACTGTGAGTGCTCCAGCTCGGCAAATAATTAAATCCGCTTCACTATAAGCTTTTGCCATATCTTCAATAAACGGCAAAACGTGTACAGTTAAATTAGCTGGTGCATCTGCATAAAGTGCTTGAGTTGCCTCAACTTGTTGCTGACCACACTGGTGAAAAATATTGAGTGGAACTTGTAATTGTTTTAATGCTGGAGGTAAGCGTTCATTGAGTGCTTTGGCACCTAAAGAACCACCAACAATTAGAATATTGAGAGGCTGTCCTGCTTGCGCACGCTCATCATAACGCCACTTTGGGCTTAAAATATCTGTGATTTCATGACGTACAGGATTTCCTGTTGTAACGACTTTTCCACCCGCAGGAAATGTATTTGGAAATGCTTCACATACGACTTTAGCAACACGAGACAACTGCGCATTGGTAAAACCAGCAACTGCATTTTGTTCGTGAATAAGTACAGGAATACCTAACAAACGTGCGGCCAAACCACCCGGCCCCGCAACATAACCGCCAAAGCCTGCAACTGCATCAACTTTAAGCTGTTTCATATAACGCATTGCGCTTAAAGTGGCTTTTAAAATTTTAAAAGGTGCAGCAATTTTACGGACTAATCCGTTGCCACGAACACCTTGAATATCAATTTGATATATTGGAATATTTTGATCTTTTAATAATCGGTTTTCCATACCTGTTGGCGTGGCTAACCATGAAACCTGACAACCTTGTTGTTGAAGTTTTTTGGCTACGGCGAGGGCTGGAAAAACATGTCCACCTGTACCGGCAGCCATCATCATGACATGTTTAGGTTTGCTTTGCTGTGAATCGGTCACGGTCTAATTCTTCAACTCAAAAAACAATGGAAATTGTCATCTATTTTTGTAGCCGTTTATTTTAATCCTAAAGCTTCATTAACGAAAAGCTAATTTCACTCGTTTATAACAGAAAGATGTGCTTTTTTGAAAATATGCCTACAAAGCTGTGGTGTATTTAGTATTGTTATTTTATTAATTCATATATTTTCAGGTGATTTCCAATAAATACCGCTGAAAATCACCTGAAATAAATAATTAAGCTGTGCGACCAGCTTCTAATACATCAAATAAATCATCGGCAATTGATGTACCAAATTGAGCATCAATTTCACGAATACAGGTTGGGCTAGTGACATTAATTTCAGTGACATAATTACCAATCACATCTAAGCCTACAAAAATCAAACCTTTTTCGCGTAGGAAAGGGCCAATTTTAGCAGCAATCAGCTTATCGTTTTCAGTAAGCGGACGCGCTTGGCCTAAACCACCTGCCGCCAAGTTACCGCGTACTTCACCATTTTGTGGAATACGAGCTAGACAGTAAGGAACAGGTTCACCATTCACCATTAAAATACGCTTATCCCCTTCTACAATTTCAGGAATATAACGCTGAGCCATAATTGGACGAGTACCTAGCTCTGTAAGCATTTCTAGGGTAGAACCAATATTTACACCGTCTTGGTATAAACGGAAAATTCCCATACCGCCCATACCATCAAGTGGCTTAACAATCACATCACCATGTTCTTTAATAAATTCACGAATTAAACTTTGCTGTGATGTCACAAGTGTAGGTACTTGTAGCTCTGGAAATTGCGTTGCAAAAAGTTTTTCGTTGCAATCACGTAATGATTGAGGTTTATTAATAATCCATGAACCTTCACGCTCAGCTTGCTCAAGCACATAAGTCGTATAAACAAAATTCATGTCAAACGGCGGGGCTTTACGCATGAGCACAACATCGTAAGCCGCGATAGATTCTTTTTTCTTTTCGCCTAACTCATAGTAATGGTTGTAATCTTCGAACACCTTTAACGGTGAAATGAGGCCGTAAGCTTTGCCTTGATCGATATATAAATCTTGTTGTAATGCATAACCTAATTCATGTCCACGACGGCTCGCCGCCCACAACATTGCCATGGTTGAATCCTTTTTAAGGTTTACGGTTTCAATCGGATCCATGACGACAAGTACACGCATGCTCAAGCTCTTCTTAAAATTTAAATTAGCATGAGTATAACTGAGATTTTTCACTGGTTTTTCTTAATTTCAGTAAAACCTTATCGGTTATTTCTTTATCTTGAATTAAGCTAAATTCAGTTAAACTATGATCATAAAATATTATTTTTAAAGGCTAAACATGAAACTTTATCGCTATTTAACTGGTCCTGATGACTCTGCTTTTTGTGCGAGTAACTAAAGCTCTGAATCATGGTTGGGAGTTATATGAAGCACCCACTATGACCTTTAACGGCACGCATGTCATTGTGGGACAAGCAATTTGCAAAACAATTGATGAAAATTATGATCCAGAAATGGATATTTTAGATGTTCTCAAAAATAACGCGTAATTCCAGAAGGGTGCTTTTAATCGATGAAAAGTCCCCTTTAAAACCCAATTAACAAGAAAAACTAATGAGTCAACTCATACAATTCATTTGATTTGCTAATTAACTTATTAAAAATCAGTTATTAAAAAATAAATATGTCATTTTTTAAGATAATAGTTCTTTTATTCTAAACAATTAAATGATTATAATTATCATTTATACTTTTATTTTTGTTAATTGATTTTATTTTTATGTTAAGAATTTCTATACCATCTCCCCAAATGAAGCGTCTTTTCCCGCTGAGCGTACTCAGTTTAATGATCTTGAATATTCAAGGTGCCTACGCAGAGGAACCGACTGATTCAGCCGCAAAAGTGGCAGCTACCATGCCTACCATAAAAATTGAGGCCATGAGTGAGCTCGATCCAATTAAAAGTTATATCGACTATGATAAAGCCAATGTCACACGCAATGGTTTAGACAAAAAAGATATTCCTCAAACCGTTGATACAATTGATGTTCAGAAATATAAAATTTATGGCTCAAATGATTTAAGCGTTATGCTACAAGGCACTCCAGGCGTATCAACCAGTTACGATATGCGTGGTGATGGCATCACGATTCGTGGCTTTGGTGCCGATACAGGTGATATTTACCGTGATGGTATACGTGAAAGCGGACAAGTACGTCGTAGTACAGCAAATATCGAACGTATTGAAATTTTAAAAGGCCCCGCCTCTGTTTTATATGGCCGTAGTGCTGGCGGCGGGGTTGTGAATATGGTGAGTAAATTCGCCAATTTTGACTCTAAAAGTTCAGTTGGTGCATACGCAGGTTCTTACGACAACTACGGAACAACGGCTGACATTAACCAAGTACTTAATGACAATTTAGCAATACGTTTGACTGGAGAATATGGTGAATCAGGGAGCTTCCGCTCCGGCATTGAAAATAAAATTGAAATGTTTTCACCAAGTTTCACTTATAAAAATGATGATGGAACTCTCACTTGGACTACACAATATACCTATGACAAATTAGGTCGTGTACCTGATCGCGGACCATCACGTGACATTCTGCCTGCAGGGACTTCAATTAAAATGGGATTTGCCCAAGACGGCGATTATGTTGATGATATTTTGCAAGTGGTCCGCACCGATGTGAATTATCAATATGCGCCTGACTGGAACTTTCACTGGGCAGCAAGTTACCGACAAGCAGAACAAAACTTTGACCACTTTTATTTTGGAACTTATTGTGGTTTAGATGGTAAAAACTCAAAGAATGAGTCTTGTACTAAAAAAGGTTACGTCGACCAAATTTACTACTGGCAACAAACCAGCAATAAGACCACCACCAATACATTTGATATTAAGGGCAAGTTCAAAACAGGCTCACTTGAACATCAAATTATGATGGGTACAGACTGGACATATGAACAACGAGAGCCACGTCTAGCCAATAAAACTCAAAATGGGTCAGCCATTTATGGTTACGTTAATCCAATCACTGGTGAACGAGAGTACAGTCGTGGCAATGGACCATTAAAGATTAGTCAGCATAACTATAATGAAGGCACAACTTACGGCGTATTTATTCAAGATTTAATTGGTCTAAATGCCCAACTTAAACTCATGCTGGGCGTCCGCTACGATTACTTTGACTTTTCAACCACCAACAAGCTGACAAAAGAACACCGTAATGTAAAAGATGGCAGCTTTAGCCCAAATGTTGGTTTGGTATGGCAACCGCTTCCTGAACATAGCTTTTATACGTCTTACTCTAAAAGCTTTGCTCCATTTGGCGGACAAATGGGTGTTAACCAAGTTACTGGAAACACCGATGTCACAAAAATGGATAAAGAACCTCAATATAACGAGCAATATGAAGTTGGGGTAAAAAGCGAATGGTTAGATAATCGTTTAAATACTCAATTTTCTGTCTTTGATATTCGTAAAAATAATATTCGCTATAAACCAAATCCTAATGAGCAACCAGAAGTATGGGCAACTGCGGGTCAGCATCAATCTCGTGGTCTTGAATTTAGCTTTATTGGCCGCGTACTTGATAATGTCTTTGTGCGCGGTGGTTATGGCTACACAGATGCAAAAGTAAAAGAAGATAAACAAAAACCTGAACAAGAAGGCAACTATTTAGCCAACACATCTAAAAACACGGGTAATTTATTTGTTCGCTATTTACCAACTGAACAGTGGTATACCGAAGTGGGCGTGACCTATGTCGGGGCTTATTATCCAAATATTAATAATCAAGTAAAAATGGAAGGCTTTAACCGTGTCGATGCAGCGATTGGCTATAGTGCAGATCCATGGAATGTCACACTTGCGGTGAATAATCTAACCAATAAAGAGTACTGGCGTTCAGACAGTATGCCAGGCACACCACGTAATGTGTTATTGCGTTTGAATTATCAGTTCTAAAAAAAATATTAAAAAGGCATACCCCTATTTAGAGGTATGCCTTTTTCTTTTTAGATACCGTATTTTTCGCGATAAGCTTGCATGTTTGCTAGCGCTTCTTTTTTCAGCTTTGGGATGACTGAACAAGGATACAAAGAGAAATTAGGCATGATGCTAGAGTGTAAAAAGTGTGATGAGAAAGATTTCGTAGATTCGCCATTATGTTAAATGAACTATTAAATAAGGCTAAACTCAAGATAGCTCAGCACGGTACTTTTTAAAATTAAAAGTCATATACCAATTGGCATTTGCTGTGATTTCTCACCAACCCTTCAGTTTGTCGTTTAGTTACTTCAACTTCTATCCATGAAAATTTAAATCATCAATACCTGATAATTCTAAAGTTATTGATGATTTAATTAGACCATTTCATAGTCCAAGAACTATGATTACAGCTACTTTTTAAATGGCCACAACAACTGCTTGAAATATCGATTCGATATAGGGGTACGAATGCCCAAACTATCTGCGGAAACTGCTTTTTCTTCGTAGTGAAAAGTGCCAAAAATATGATCCCAAATCACAAAAACCTCGGCAAAATTTTTACTGCCAAAGCCCTGTTTATGGTGCCAACGATGTACTTCAGCAACAGCAAATACATGTTTTAATGGCCCTGCCCGATAGTCTAAGTTGGCGTGTTGAAAACTTAAATGTACCGCAGTAAAGGTTAGCCAACAACCTACCAGCAAGGTTGGTGCCCCTAATATCGTTAACACCAATAAACTAGGTGTTGCTAGTGCAATCGCACTTAATGGATGACGTTTTTCACCATTTAACCAATATAAGCGTTTAGGTTGATGATGAATGGCATGTAATTTCCACAACCAGCGCCGACGATGACTCAGTTTATGCATATACCATAAACCAAAATCGATAATTATCCCCACCAGTAAAAATTGTACCCATATTGGCCATTGAATAGGCCATAATTTAGAAAAAAACTCGAATTTAAGGATAAATTGTAAAATTGTTGCGGTTATTAGAATAAGTGCTACATTAAAAATCGCATGAAAAATGTCAGTGAATGTATCCTCTTGATCATGTAACCATTTTTGCTGATATGGCAAAAAGCGCTCTAACATTGCAACCATAGCGCTAATGGATACAATGCATACTAGTGCGGATGGCCAATAGGGTATTTTTTGATAAGCCATCAATAATACTATTGCTAAGGTCGTAACAGATAAAATCGGATAACTCAAATAACGTATAAAAAAATGACTATACTTTAGCATGATGATGTCCTCTATTTAGATTGATCACTACCATGCAGGATTGTTTGATGTTTAAATTGAATAAAACGGCTATATTTTATTTAAAAAGTGAATTTACTTAAGATTCAGGCAACAAGATCATCTTGTTTTGAATGTTTTTGACAGCCGAAGGTGGTATACCAAACATTTGCATACAGGTTCTAGAAAAATGTGCTTGATCGGTAAAGCCACTCTGATACGCTGCTGCAGTTAAATTATTTTCTTCATGTAGATTTTTAAGTGCAATAATCAAGCGTAACCACTTGCGATAACTACGTAATGAGATACCAAAATGGGAATTGAACCAATGTGCTAGACGACTTTCAGATAAATGATGTAACGCTGCCAGCTCCTGACGTGAAGGAACATGATTATATAATAGATGTTGATAGATATAGCCATTCATTAATTGAGCACGTTCACTAGCGACCATACAATCAAAATAGCACTGTAATTGAGCAAAGGCGTTGGTAATATTATTAGTATGCAAAAAATAAAGCCGCAATTGCTCCAGAAGCGTTGTTGGCAGTATTTGTATCTGAGAAGTTGAGGCAAAAAATTGGTGTATAGCCTGCCCTAAATAATAAGTTCCATCCAAATAAATCGAGCAATACTTGCCTTTCTGTAACTGATGCACAGTATTTGCTGGAATGAAAAAACCCCTACCCGTATATAACTGCTCGTATCCAATAATCTGCATAGATTGTAGTGGATCTAGGGGAAAAGTGATCTGATGCGCAAGATGTCGATGTGGTCTGTTATCTCCTGCTTGTCCACAAAAATAACCGTAACCCAAACCAATAGCCATCTGACCTTGCCAATGTGATAGCTGCTCTTTTTTTATCATGTTCATATTTTACAAGATTAACGCTAAAATTGAATGCTTCATAAAGATATTTAAATAATTCAGTTATATTAGTATTGAGATGGAATATATAAAATTTAAGAGTCCTCAAAAATAAAAACTTGATTTCTTTTAATTTAAGAAATTCTAGAGTTAACATAATGCAGTCATAATAAATTCTTTTTAAATCAATTTCTTATTTCACTTACTAAAACCCAGTCAACTCGATCGGGCTTTTTCATGATTTTTCACGTTCCACGACTATGATTCAACCCATTTTTTTCAAATTTAATAAGATCTACTCAACAATTTAATCCTCTGATAAATGAAAAAGGAAGCCATCGCTTCCTTTTTTCAATTCAATATAGACTTAGATACCATATTTTTCACGATAAGCTTGCATATTTGCTAACGCTTCTTTTTCGCCTTTCGCTTCCAAATAATCCATTAAATCTTTCATGGTAATCAGTGCATGCACAGGGATTTCTAATTCTTTTTGAACTTCTTGAATTGCGGAAAGTTCACCTTGACCACGTTCTTGACGATCTAGCGCAACCAACACACCCGCAATAGTTGCACCAGCATTTTTTAAAATTGTTACCACTTCGCGAATCGCTGTACCTGCGGTAATTACGTCGTCAATAATCCAGACTTTTTTACCTTCAACCGCAGCACCAACTAATACACCGCCTTCACCATGATCTTTTGCTTCTTTACGGTTAAAGCCCCATGGCACACTTTTGTTATGGACTTGAGACAAAGCAACAGCTGTCGCTGCTACAAACGGAATGCCTTTATAAGCTGGTCCAAAAATCACATCAACATTTTCACATTGTGTTAATTTATCAGCATAGCCTTGCGCTAAAAGAGATAAAGCTTCACCATCGTTGAGTAGGCCTGCATTAAAAAAATAAGGACTCACGCGTCCAGATTTTAAAGTAAACTCACCAAATTTAAGCACACCGCGTGATAATGCGAGTTCGATAAATGCTTGCGGGTGAAATGACACAGGCGTTGTCATGAGGTGCTCCAAATTCACAATTGAGGTTAAATTTTCGCATGATACCAAAGGATCAGTATCCAAGTGATGTAAAAATTCTTCGAGTCGTTTCCATTAACGTAAATGGCTTACGTTCTTCAGTGACGAAAGGCTTACTTGAATGGTTAGAACAATCAGATGCCGATGTCGTATGCATGCAGGAAAGCCGCATTACCCATGAACAATGGACTGAGAAATTTAGACCCGAGGGATGGCATACCCATCTCTTTCCAGCAGAGCGTGCAGGTTACGCGGGGACTGCGATATATAGCCGCCTACCCTTCGTCTCTGTTAAAGATGGTTTAGGGTTTGAGCTGGCTGACAGTCAAGGCCGCTTTATTTCTGCGGAATTCGATTTAGGTTTGTCACATCCAGTACATATTGCATCATTATACTTACCTTCGGGCTCAAGTGGTGAAGAAGCGCAAGCACGTAAAGATTTATTTTTAGGTGAATACGCAAAAATCTTGAAACAATGGCGTGATGAAAACAAGTCAGTCATCATTTGTGGTGACTACAACATTGTTCATAAACGAATAGATATCAAAAACTGGTCAGGTAACCAGAAATCTTCTGGTTGTTTACCACATGAACGTGCGTGGCTTGACCATATCTATGATGAACTTGGCTATGTCGATACCTTCCGTGTAGTTCGCACAGAAGCAGAACTTTATTCATGGTGGTCAAATCGCGGTCAAGCTCGTGCAAAAAATGTAGGGTGGCGTATTGATTACCATGCATGCTCGCCAGACTGGAAAGCACGTACAATTAACGCATGGGTTTATAAAGATCAATGGTTTAGCGACCATGCACCCGTTATTATCGACTATAAAATTCAAGAATAAGTGAACACTCGTTCACTTACATTGTCGTTTTCGCTTACAGCATATGTCGTTTTTGAGTATTTTTCTTACACAGCTTTAACGGCATTATAGCCCCACGGCACAGGGAAGCAGTCAGGATGACGCAAAAGGATAGGACGCCGTAGGAAGATAAAATAAACTTATGATAAGTTTATTTGCAAGGATGTGACATTGGACGTTGAAATGAGACCCGCATGATCAGGATGATTAAATGCGGGTTTTCTCTTTTCTGTCTCTTATTTTGCGCTAAGTTCTTTTAGTTTTAACTTCTTCTTATTAAGCTCATTATTACCATGTCTTATGACAATAACATGACATTTTTCTTTCGATTAATCATTAATTTTCATTTGTTTTAAAAGTATCGGTATAAGTAGTGCTTCAAAGCTTTTTGGGTTAGGCTGTGTGCTCTCTCTTTTTGACATGGTCCGATAAAATGTTAAAAATTTATGGAATTAAAAACTGTAACTCAATGAAAAAAGCATTTGATGCCTTACAGGCTAAAGGGCTTAACTATGATTTTCATGATTATAAAAAACAAGGCATTGATGCAGATACTTTAAAAATCTGGTTAAAAGAAATTGGAAAAGATACCGTTCTCAACAAAAAAGGAACGACTTGGCGCAAGCTTTCAGAAGAAGAACAAAACCGTGCTCTAAGCAGTGAAGATCACCTGATTGAAGCACTCATTGCTCAACCAAGTTTGATTAAAAGACCTGTTTTAAAAACTTCACAGGGTTTTATTGTGGGTTTTGATGAAACCGCTTATCAAAATATACAAGGCTAAAAAAACGAGCCATTTGGCTCGTTTTTTTATTAAAACTTTTAGTTCGCGCGAATCCATGTTTGGTTACGACCAAGTGCAGAAACGCCAATATAACCACGTAATTTAAGCTTTTTGCCGCCATCGGTTAACTCACCTTTCAGTTTGTAAGTTTTACCTGATTTTGGGTCTAAAATCGTACCGTTTTCATAACTGTTACCACCTACATTTTTTAAATTATGTACAATGGTGACACCTTTAAGCGGTTTGTTTTTGTACGGACCTTCACATTTTGTACAAGCGTTTTCTTCACCTGGTGTCAAAATGTTTTGGATGGTTGCAGTTAGGGTTCCGTCCTTCTGTTCCGTAAATTTCACTACGGCTTTTGGCTTGTTGGTCTGATCATCAATCGTTTTCCATACCGTTCCATTGAGTGAATCAGCCGCATTGGCAAATGCAGCCATACCAATGAGTCCTAAAGCTAAAGCAATCTTTTTCATTTTTGTAATATCCTTGGGTCTTTCAAGATTTTCAGTATTCAGAAGTCGCAAAGATATTGCAATTTTTGAATGTGACTGTTTCGTGTAACCTTGTAATCTTGCAAAATAAAATTTACAAGAAAACAAGAAACTAGCATAAAAATGGATGCTATATGAATATATCAAATGTTTGGAAATATTATTTTACAGAAACTTTTCTTAAAACAACAATTCGTAAGCCAAGCCAGCTAAATTTGCCAGCTACTGCCTTACGCCCTGTACTAGATCAGATGTGTCGTGCTTTTCCACGTCAAAAAAATGTTTCTGTGCGCCCGATTCGACTAGCAGGTATTAAAGGTGAAGAAATCAAACCGCAAGATTCTGCGACTCAACTGATTTTTCACATTCACGGCGGTGCTTTTTTCCTTGGTAGTGTCAAAACACATCATGCTTTTATGACGGATTTAGCTGCCCGTACTCAAATGCAGATTATTCATGTGGACTATCCGCTTGCACCTGAACATCCATACCCTGAGGCAACTGAAGCTCTGTATGACATCTATCAATCTTTAGTGGTGCAAGGCATTCAGCCGAAAGATATTATTTTATCGGGTGATTCATGCGGGGCAAATTTAGCGTTAGCACTTTGCTTACGTTTGAAAGAACAACCTGAACTCATGCCGAGTGGCCTGATCTTGTTGTCTCCTTTTTTGGATTTAACACTCACGAGTGAGTCTCTTCGGTTTAACAAAAAGCACGACGCCTTATTATCTATTGAAGCCCTACAAACAGGTACTCAGTACTATATAGGCAATCATATCGCAGCTGATGACCCACGTGTTTCACCTATCTTCGATGACTTGCATGGCCTACCACCTACTTTAGTTCAAGTGGGTTCTAAAGAAATCTTATTAGACGATGCCAAGCGTTTTAGAGAAAAAGCTGAAGAGGCTGGCGTTAAAGTTCAATTCAAACTTTATACGGGCATGTGGCATAACTTCCAGATGTTCAATGCGTGGTTTGATGAAGCAAAACAAGCATTGGCAGATATTGCTGAATTTGCCCACGAACTGGATAAAACTTAATTTATTTATAAATGATGTGAATAGGCCTCAAAACTTTTCACATCATTTTCTTTATAAAAAGTCATCATATATAAATTGAAAATCATGTTATGTTTAAAATATAAATTATTGAAAAAATCCAATTTTAGGATGGTCTAACGAAGAGGCATCTATATTTAGGAGCCCTTATTTATTATGAAAAATCGTTTAATCACTTATCCCGTAAATAGAATAAAACAGGTGATAATCGATTTCATCCACAATAATCACATCATCAACTGGACGCCATTACAAAAAAGCGCACTGATGCTCACACTTGCTTGCGCAATGAATTTCAGTTGGATTTTATGGAAAGGCTATATTTTAATTACACCAAGTGTTTGGCAATGGGCAAATCTGCCTTTAGTTGAATCACAAATCTGGCTCAATTTATTTACCTTATTTTTATTAGTCCTTTTGATTATTCCATGTTACCGCTACAAAAATGATGATTGGGCTCAAAAAGTTATTCCTTTCATTAGCGTGCAGTTCTTTGCACTTATGCTATGTCATGATGGATATTTAATTGGCAGTATCAGCCCTGCCACTATGGTCGGTTATGTGGGTACGATTGGGGTGGGTTTGGTGTTATTTGACCGTAAAATTGTTTATAGCGCTCTTGTACCTGCGACAATTATTTTAACTGTATGTACATATTTAAGTATGATAGGTGCTTTAGCGTATGCACCTCTATTTAATTTTAGAGCCATGGATCATGCCCAAACCAATTCTTTCTGGTTAGGAAGTATGGCTTTTTTTATTATGCCTATTTTATTGGCCTGTTTTGTTTTATTTGAAATATTACTCACCCAATGGCGTCAGCGAGAAACTTATATTCAACGTTTAAGCCAAATCGACCCATTAACTAATGTATTAAATAGACGTAGTTTAAACATGCATTTGGAGTCGCTACACCAACAACAATTTGATTATGCTGTGGTACTTCTTGATATCGATCATTTTAAAAAAATTAATGATATATACGGCCACCATCAAGGTGATCAGGTCTTAATTGAAATTGCTCAATGTCTTTCTGAGAATTTACGTAGCGAGGACATTATTGGTCGATTTGGTGGAGAAGAATTTATTTTATTACTCCCTCACACCGATATTATTCAAGCAGAGAAAATTGCTGAGCGTTGTCGCCAAGCCTTGCAAGAATTACCTGTTTTTACCGCTCAAAATAATCCTATTCACATTAGCGCGAGTTTTGGAATAAGCAGTTCAGCTTTTGCACAAGATCCTTATCTAGTTATTCGGCAGGCTGACCAAGCACTTTATGCGGTAAAAGCTTCGGGACGTAATCAGGTACGTACATTTCATCAGACCGAAACTATTGATACCTTATGATTCTTTTAGTTTTGCCAAACTCGCGAGTTGCTGCAAAAGCTCTTGCTGACTAAAAGCGCCCGTTAAACGTAAAGCACGAATCTCTTTTTGCTCTGGACTTAAAAATAAATAGGTCGGTGGTCCTAAAATATTCCACTGCTTGAGTAGCGCTTCATGCGACTGATCATAATGGCTCAAATCAAGCTTAATTAAATAATAAGGTGCAAGAGCAGATTGAACCTCTGGTGCTTTTAAAATACGGTGCTCAATTGGCTGGCAGGCAACACACCAATCTGCGTAGATATCAACCACAATAGCCCGATCAGTAGGCGCTGCCGCTAAAATTTTTTCAAAGTCCGCTGCTGTTGTTGCAATATGCCACTCGGCCATGTGGGCAGAACTTTGCAAAGTTCGATTTTGAATATGTTGATATTGGTTATAGGCTACAAAAGGTGTAACGATTAATAATAAAATCGCGTAGAGCCATTGTAGTTGCCCCTTTTTCCAGAAAAACTGATAAACGGCATAGGCGATAAAAGCAAGACCTAATACGAGGCTAAGCACTTGCATGCCCAAATCTGGCAGTAAAGGACGAATAAAATAAAGACTTAATCCCAACATCAGAAAAGCAAAAATCACTTTAATCTGATGCATCCAGTCGCCCGCTTTAGGCAAGAATTTTGCCCCTAAAATACTTGCCAGCAATAGCGGAATTCCCATTCCAAAGCCTAGGCAGAATAAAAGCAAAGCACCTTGCCACTGATTTTGCGTTTGAGAAATAAATAATAAAGTTCCAGCGAGAGGTGCGGTCATACAAGGCCCCACCAAAAGCGCAGAAACGACACCCATAACCCCAGCACCGACCAAAGTACCGCCTTGTTGCATTGACTGAATACGGTCAAGTCGATTTAACCATGTCTGAGGTAAACGAAGCTCAAACAAACCAAATAAGTTCAGAGCAAAAACAATAAACAGCAAACTAAAAGCAATTAAAGTTGCTGGCTGTTGTAACCAGCGTTGGAAATTTAAACCTGCCGAAGAAGCAATTAAACCCAAGCCTGCATAAACGAATGCCATGCTACACACAAAAGTAAGCGCAATGGTCCAAGCTTTTAAACCTTTATGATCCCGAATGATGAGTGAAGTTAAAATAGGAAGCATCGGTAAAGAACATGGCGTAAATGCGAGCAACATTCCTAAACCTAAAAATAATAAAACTCCATACCAAAGCGAGTGTTCAATTAACTTGGCTGACCAGATCTGATCTTGCGCAATTTGAGGTGTAGTTGTATCAGCTGCTGTCTCTGTACTCTGCTCTTTTTCTAAAAATTCTGAACCCGAGGAAGTGTCGGATTGTGTATTCGCTAAATCTAGTAATCGTTTTGGCGCTGTTCCTGCTTGGTTTTGCACACCCACCAAGCCATCTGCATCGGTTTGAAACTCAATGGTTTGAGGTGGATAACAAATACGGTCTTTGGCACAGCCCTGCCAAGTCACACTATAGTGCTCTGAAGGCTTAGTCTTAATTTGGAAATTAACTTGATGATAGTAAACCTGACTTTGCCCATAATTTTCATCATATTGGGCAACCGCTTTAGGTAACTTTAAAGTTAAAGGTTGAGTACCTTGTTGTACGGAAAATTTATGCTGATAAAGATAGTAATTTGGCTGAATCTGCCAAGACAAACTCGCAGTATGCGGCTCAGAAGATTCAACCGAAAATGAAAAAGCTTGTTCGGGCGAGAGTAGCTTATCTTGCGCAGAAACCAACTGGCTAAACATGCAAACAGCAACTGCTAGAAAATAAAGAATTCCCTGATGAATAAGCTTTTTCATTAACATAAATTTAAATTGCTTCGATTAGAACAAGAATGCCACGCCTAAGCCACCGTTGTAGCTCTTGTCTTGACCCTCTAAATCAACCCCGATACTTGCATCGAGCTGAGTACGATCATTTACTGCGTAGACTAAACCTGTTCCTAGACCATATTCGTAGTCTTGGCTTTCAGCTTTACGGTAAATGAACTCAGAATAACCTGACAGCTTACCTGCGATTTTATAATCAATCGTCGGGATTGCAGTTACTGCCCAGTTACTATTTTGTACTTCGTAGCGCATGGTAATTGATGTGCCTACTAAGTCATTATATTTATAAGCGACTGCTGAACTTAGGCTATAAATATCGTCATGTGCAGTAAATTCATCATTTCCAGTGGCAATGATCGCTTCAGCTAACACAGCCATTGATAAATTTTCATCGTTTAGATCAATTGCTTTTTTCAAACCGATGCTGACATCACCAAAACCTGATTTATCATGTTTTTTACCAGCACGTTTAGTTTGAGTCCATGCTGGACCTTGCCAACCTAATTGTAATTCCAAACCATCAGCTAAACCGGTACGGAATAACATATCTTCATTTACAGTTACGGTTTTTTCTTTGACGCCATCAACCGTTGATTCTGTATAAGTTGCACTTGGCAAACCTTGTTCCCAAGCCAATTTACCAACTGGAGTAATCCCTGTTCCAAAGCCAGCACCTGGGCGGTCAAAAGAGAACTCTGCAGCAAAAGTACTTCCTGCGGCAACAGTGGTCAAAGCAAAAGTTAAAATTTGAAATGTTCTCATTCTATTATCCAATCAAGTAGTTAGTTCTTTTGACATTTTTGCCCCATGTTGGCGCAATAATTCTAATGTTTCACGCTCTTCTTGAAGCGCTTCTGACCAATCTATTTCATCAAAGTCACAATCAAAGAACAACTGACTGATTGAAGATAAAATAGTGAGTCCTTCTTCATCGCGTGTGTTTGGATCAACTTTTTCATTTAATAAACGTTGAACGGCTGGCGCACATGCCGAGCTTGCCGCATCCCATAAAGGACCATAAAACTCTTCCGCATCCCAAAGGTGTACATTCGCTTTGGCTTGAATCAAAGCTTCGAGAATATCGAGGTAAACTTGTAATGATTGTTGCTTTTCTTCTTTTGATAGTGGTGTACCCGCTTCATAAGCTTCTGATACATCTTCCCACCATTTAAAAATTCCATCACAAATGATTGATACAGGTGGCCCTTGTTCCGGATCAATAAAGTTCGGATCAAGTCCTTCAGCAAGTAATTTTTGCACTTGCGCGAGTTCTAATTCTTCTATGGCTTTAATTAAAGCTTGCTGCTGGGTGGTTAACATGACCATCTCTCAAAAATATATTAGGACTATTATGCCTAATCTCTTCTGAAGATTTTAGAGGTTGATTGCATCGCATTGCAAACCTAATGTTGTGAATAGTTTTATTTTCATCAAATATAAAAAAAGCCCCGAAGGGCTTTTTAGCATTTTAAATTAAACTTCATCATCAATGAATTCTGGTTGACCACCTCTCGGGTGTTCTTTTTTCTCAAAAGTATGTTCAAGGCTACGTTTTAATTTTTCAATCGCGCCATGAATCGAGGCGTCAATATTTCCTGCTTTATGATGTACTGCAACTGGTTTCAAACCTGAAGGACGCGCTTCAATCATACAGTGGATATCTTTGTCACCACCTTTGTCCCCATTTTCATCACTAAAGTGAACCGAAAAATGCGTAATACGTTCGCTATGACGTTGGAATTCTTGAGTAAGTTCTGCACGTACATAAGTAATTAAACGTTCGCTGTTATGGATGTTTTTATCTGTGCGGATTTCAATATTCATAAATACCATCCTCTCTTTCTTACTGTGGATCTTTTCTATGCAAAACTTTTTTATGTTGGCATGTTTTAAGCATGCATGAACTGACTTCAATTGTACATTTTGATGGTGTAATGGTTTGTTATCTCCTGACTTAAACGTACTGCTTTTAATTTATTTTGAAGATCTTCATACCTTCAATATCAGTCCATCTATAAAAATATGCAAGCTGATTTTTTAAATTTTTATGAAAAATTGAACAAAAGGAGAGCAATCGTGTCCAAATCTTATCTATCTGGAGCAGAGCTTATTGAGCAAATCCAGAAGTCTCCTTATTCACGTGATTTAATCGGATATCACGGACAACCACCACAAGTTAAATGGCCTAATAATGCCAAGGTTGCTGTGCAATTTGTGCTTAATTATGAAGAAGGTGGCGAAAAACATATAGAGCATGGCGATGAGGGCTCCGAACAGTTTTTATCAGAGATTATTGGCGCTGCAAGTTACCCAGCTAAACATATGTCGATGGACTCTATGTACGAATATGGTTCACGTGCTGGTTTTTGGCGCATTCATAGTGAATTCCAAAAGCGCAAACTTCCAATGACCATTTTTGGGGTTGCAATGGCACTTGCTCGCAACCCTTATATTGTAGAAGCGATTATGCAAGCTGATTATGATGTGGTTTCTCATGGTTACCGCTGGCTTCACTATCAAGATACCGATATTGAAGTCGAAAAACAGCATATGGAGCAGGCTTTAACTGTCTTAGAAAACCTGTTTGAAAATAAAGTGATAGGTTGGTACACCGGACGTGACAGCCCCAATACACGTCAGTTACTCGCAGAGTTTCCACAAATACAATATGACTCAGATTATTATGGTGATGACCTGCCTTTTTGGACAACGCTTACCAATGCTGATGGCGCATCACGTCCTCATCTGATTATTCCTTACACTTTAGAATGTAACGACATGAAGTTCTGTTCACCAGGCGGATTTAATAGTTCAGAACAGTTTTTTCAATATTTGAAAGATAGTTTTGATGTGTTGTATGCAGAGGGAGAAACTGCACCAAAAATGATGTCGATTGGAATGCATTGCCGCATTTTAGGGCGTCCGGGCCGTTTTAAAGCACTACAGAAATTTCTCGACTATATTCAAATGCACGATCGGGTCTGGATATGTCGTCGTCAGGAAATTGCTGAACATTGGTATAAAAATCACATAACTAAATAATTGATTTTTAATTTTCAAAATCCTTAAGCGAATTAAAACTCGCTATTGGCACTGTTATTGCTAAAACTCTATATCAAGATAACGAGTTTAGGAATAACAGTGTTTTTAGCCGAGTTTAATCAAGCCCCACCAGAACAACTCAAGACTTTGTTAAAAAACTGTGTCCACATTCAAGCATGGGCCGAAAAAATCATCTCAAATCGTCCCTATTCAACAAAAGCATCTCTTTTGGAATATGCAGAACAGTTAAGTCAAATGTGGTCATGGCAAGAGATACTGGCGGCTTTAGCAACCCATCCAAAAATTGGTGAACGCCAAGCTAAAAAACAACTCAATGCAAAAGAGCAAGATTTTTCATCTAAAGAACAAGCTGGCATTTCTTTAGATGAACTAACACAACAAGCTCTGCTTCAAGGTAATCTTGATTATGAACAAAAGTTTGGCTTTATTTTTTTAATTAAAGCGGCAGGCCTCAGTAGCGATGAAATTTTAAAAAAGCTACATGAACGACTACAAAACGACTTAGCTATCGAAAAAAAAATTGTATATGAGCAACTTGCAGCGATTGCTCTATTACGTCTATCTCAGGAAATACAAGCATGATCAGCACTCATATTTTAGATACGAATTTAGGTAAACCAGCTGCAGACGTAGAAGTGAAGTTGTTTCATGCAGCAACCCATGAGCTGATAGCGACAGCAACCACTAATCAAGATGGTCGAGTGAGTGATTTTGGAATAACAGACTTTGCAGAAGGTGCTTATCAGCTTGAATTTGAAATTGCTCCTTATTTTTCATCGCAGCAAGTCAAAACTTTTTTCCCGCGTGTTTGTATCCAATTTTTTATAGAAGACATCAATCAGCATTACCACATTCCATTACTGATCAGTCCGTTTGCTTACTCCACTTATCGCGGTAGCTAACTCAATTATAAATAGGAGAAAAATATGAATCATCAGCAAAAAAATGTGATTTCTCCAGAGCATGAATATTTAGGAATTTCCAAAAGTTTTGCTTACGGCTTACAGCATGTGCTGACCATGTATGGTGGCATTGTAGCCCCGCCTTTGATTATTGGAACGGCAGCTGGCTTAAGCTCAGCACAAATCGGAATGTTAATTGCAGCGGCCCTATTTGTAGGTGGATTGGCAACCCTGATCCAAACAATCGGAACCAAATATTTAGGCGCAAAATTACCTCTGGTACAGGGTGTATCTTTTGCGGGTGTGGCCACCATGGTCGCCATTATCACTACAGGCGGTGGTTTACCTGCTGTCTACGGCGCGGTCATTGCCGCCTCTCTAATTGGACTATGCCTTGCACCTTACTTTTCAAAAATTATTCGTTTTTTCCCACCTGTTGTGACCGGATGCGTTATCACGATTATTGGTCTGTCTTTGTTACCTGTTGCAATTCGCTGGATGATGGGTGGCAACAACAAAGCGCTCGACTGGGGTAGCGTAGAAAATATCTCTTTGGCACTGTTGACCTTAGGCATTGTGATTGTTCTAAATATGCTGCCGCAAGCAAGCATTCGACGTTTATCAATTTTGTTGGCTATTGTGGCTGGTACTACCCTCGCCTACTTCATGGGGTTTGGTGATTTTAGTCAGGTGAGTTCAGGCGCATGGCTCCAATTTCCACACTTATTTGCATTTGGTTTACCGACTTTCGAGCTAAGTGCAATTTTATCGATGCTAATCGTTACCTTAGTGATTATGACGGAAACCACAGCCGATATTATTGCTGTCGGAGACATTGTAGGAACTGAAGTCGATTCAAAACGTATCGCCAATGGCGTACGTGCCGATATGTTTTCGAGTGCTTTTGCGCCTATCTTTGGTTCTTTCATGCAAAGTGCTTTTGCCCAAAATGTTGGACTGGTTGCGATTACAGGCATCAAAAGCCGCTTTGTAGTCGCAGCAGGCGGTGTCATTCTGATTATTTTGGGTCTACTACCTATTATGGGTCGTTTGATTGCAGCGATTCCAATGCCCGTACTTGGTGGTGCAGGTTTGGTCTTGTTTGGGTCGGTTGCAGCGAGTGGAATTCGCACTTTGGCAAAAATAGATTATAACGATCAGAAAAATTTAATTATTGTCGCAACCGCTTTATCAGCTGGGATGATCCCAATTATTAACCATGAGTTTTATGCTCATTTCCCAGTTTGGGTACAAACTTTGTTCCATTCGGGCATTAGTTCAACATGTATCTTTGCTATCTTATTGAATTTATTATTTAATCATTTACCCTCATTTCGTAGCTCGCGTACTCCACATTTAAGCCAAACAATAAATACAAGAAATACTCATTAAAGATTTAATTTTTAGCGCCCCACTTCGGTGGGCTTTTTTTTAACCGTTGATCAAATTTGGCTTCATTTTTGCTTAAGACCCTGTATCCTTAGCGTGCTTTATTTGGGGGGAGATCATTTAAATGCAATTAAAGCAACTTGCGGCGACTTGTGCCTTGTTATCTGCAACTGCCATGGTTCAGGCGAAACCAATCTGGCAAGATTTTAGTGTGACTGGACTTTATGGTGAAAACTATGAAGTTGTAGATGACAAAGAAACCACGATTACTTTGGAATATGCAGCAAAAGTTAAATACGCTGATGTGTTTTTCTTTATGGACCGCATGCGTGGTGAAAATGACCACAAGAGTACTTACTTTGAGTTATCACCACGTCTAAGTTTAGGCGAAGTGTCTGGTAAAAAACTGTCGTATGGCCCAATCAAAGATGTACTCATTAGTACTACTTGGGAAGGTAACAGTGAAGACGGCAACAACTTCGACAACTTCCTTTATGGTTTTGCAGTTGATTTAGATATCCCATATTTCCAATATGCAAATTTAAACTTCTACCGTGCAAACAATGAGAACACTGACGACGATTATCAAATGACGTTCGTTTATGGTATTCCATTTAAACTCGCATCTGAAGATTTCTTGGTAGATGGTTTCCTTGATTGGTCAACTGCTGAAGGCGACCATGCGAGCGAGTTGAACTGGACAACTCAGTGGAAATGGAATGTAGGTAAACACATTTCTCCTGATACACGCCTATACCTCGGTATCGAGCACTCAGTGTGGAATAATAAATTTGGCCTTCAAGGTCGAGATGAAAATAACGTTAGTGCACTGGTTAAATACCACTTCTAAAATCCGAATTTAGAAGATAAAACAGCAAGGAAAATTCCTTGCTGTTTTTGTTTTTAATCAAGTGGATTACCCACAATATTGCTAATAATTCCCTGCATAATATGTCCACCTTGTTCACGACGTAATTCTTCATACCATGCTTGTGTAACGGCTTCATCTTTCATATGCGTCACATCACAACGTTTGCGTGCACGAAGTACCAATTCATTAGCACGTTCATTGCGCTTGTTTTGATAACGTCGCAAAGCATCTTCTAGCCCTAAAGTGTTAATTTGCAGAGAACGCGCTAAATAAATCGCGTCTTCCATGGCCTGGCAACCGCCTTGCCCAATATCAGGTGTCGTGCTGTGTGCAGCATCACCCAAAATCACCACGCGACCTTTATAAAATTGAGTGAACGGTTCAATATCATGTATTTCTACCCGGTTAGTCTTTTGCGGGTCTAAGCGTTCAATAAGCTGCTGTACGGGTTGACACCAATCAACAAAATATTGTTTTAAAAGTTTTTTATATTCATCTCGATTATTATCTAACCCTGCTGGTAAAGGCACATCTAAAAAGAAATAGAACTTTCCATCTGCAACTGGCATTAAAGAAGCTCGCTTGCCTTCGCCCACATAAGTCGTCCATTGCTGGGCTGGAGCCAAATCTTCAGAGATCTCAACCAAACCATTCCAATTTACATATCCCGCATAACGGCGCTGCACTTGCTGACCGAGCACATAAGTCCGTGTAAGTGAATGCGTACCATCGGCCCCAATTAATAGATCAGCCTGCGTTGAACTGCCATCTGCAAAATGGACCTCCACATAATCAGCTTTGTCTTCAAGGCTGACCATTTTTTTGCCTAGATAAATCTGATCACGACCAAATTCATCCATCAACATATTTTGTAAATCAGCACGTGCAACCGGATAAGGTCTTTGGCCCACTTCTTCAATTAATGGCAGTAAACTGAATTGTGTCATCACATCTCCAGTTAAACCGTCCACATAGGCCAAATCATCCATTTGTCCACCAAGTTTGGCGATTTTGTCAGTTAATCCCAGATAGTTCAGACATTTCACACCATTCGACCACAGCGAAATTGCCGCGCCGACAGGAAGAATTTTTTCAGTTTGTTCAAAAATGCGAACTTGGTGACCAAATTTCTTTAATGCAATGCCTGTGGTTAGACCTCCCATTCCTGCACCAATAATCACCACATTCATAACACGCTCCTATAGATATTCACCTATAGGGTGCTTATGCTAAAAACATGCCATCGTTCAAAATTTATTTAGCTTTTCCACAAAACTGGCATGCACCATGCTTATATATTTACGTGTAAAACTCGTCTCAGCACACTCCGTGTTGGCGCAGTTTTAAATGAAAAATCATGTTTTTAACAAGAAATACGGATACTCCATTATGGCAACATTGCACGCTCCAGCATTTGAACTTCCTGAGATTTTGAATACTAAAACCAATTTGGCAGATGCTCGAATTGGTGCACAAGTCATTGAGTGTTCAGATGATTTCTTTGCTGAAGCAAAACGTATGCTGCAATTTGATGCACCTATTTTTGTTGAAGATAAATTTGATGACAACGGCAAATGGATGGATGGATGGGAGACGCGCCGTAAACGTCACGCAGGTTATGATTGGTGTATCGTGAAGTTAGGCGTAAGTGGAAAAATCACTGCTCTTGATATTGATACCAGCTTTTTTACAGGAAATTATCCTGCATCTGCATCATTAGAAGCATGTTATGCACCAAATGGGGACCTGACAGGGGCAAAATGGGAGAATGTTTTAGGAAATACTGAACTAGGCCCGAGCCAGCATCATATTTTTATGGTCAATAATGATGCACTTTTCACTCATATACGCCTTAATATTTTCCCAGATGGCGGTATTGCCCGTTTACGTGTCTATGGTGATGTTCATATTCAGGTAACTGACAGTGAACAAACTCTCGATTTATTGGCTCTCGAAAATGGTGGCCGTGTAGTTGCCTATAGTGATGCTCATTTTGGACACCCGCGTAATTTGATTAACCCAGGCCGCGGAGTCAATATGGGCGATGGATGGGAAACCAAACGCCGCCGTGCTCCGGGTTATGACTGGTGTATTCTTGCGTTGGGTAAGAGCGGAAAAATTGAGAAACTTGAAATTGATACGGCTCATTTTAAAGGGAATTTCCCTGCCCAAGTATCTATTCAGGCGGTTTACCTTGAAAACGCAACCGATGCACAGTTAATTCCTCAAAGTATGTTCTGGTCTTACTTACTAGAAGCCCAACCGATGCAAATGGATCATATTCATGAATATGTGAATGAGATTTTACAACATGAAAAAATCTCGCATATTCGTATTAACATGATTCCAGATGGTGGTATTAGCCGTGTTCGTTTATGGGGGAAAATTGCCAAGTCATGATAATGAAGAATGTTCAAATTCAGCCCTTAACAATTGAAAACTTTCAGCCCTTTGGAGAAGTCATCTGTTGCGACGGGCATGACTTTTTTCATATTAACGATGCCCACACTGAGCGCTATCATGCGCTCGTTGAAACTGAAATTGAAGGGGAAGCAAAGGCAGGAATTAGTATTTTCCGTAATATTAAAGCCAGTGTGCTGCCTTTAGAGATTTCAATGTTAGAGCGCCATCCAAAAGGCTCTCAGGCATTTATTCCACTACAACAACAAAAGTTTTTAATTATCGTGGCACCCGCTTTGGACGAAAATACTCCTGATATTTCAAAGTTATGTGCTTTTATTTCAAACGGACAGCAAAGCATCAATTATCGGGCAGGCACATGGCATCATCCTTTGCTTACCTTTGAGGCACCAAGTGATTTTGCAGTAGTAGATCGAATTGGAGGTGGAGCGAATTGTGATATTTTTCAATTCCCACAGGCTATAAAAATTACGACCTAAATTAAAATATACAGATCTGTCTATTTTAATTTAATATTAGAAATCGTTGTGGTGATTTCCAACAATTTAGATTTACATAAAAAAATCCCCGCCAATTGAGCGGGGATTTTTTACGCCTTTTTAGTGTCAGTTGTAGGATAACTTTATAAAAAAATGGCCTAGTACGCGCTCAACTAAGCCTTTTGAAGCATAAGTCTATAAATTAAATTGTAGGATAAGATTATAAAAAGCCACTTTTTTGTGGCTAATTTCAATGCCAACTCACTTTACAATTTTATGAGCGTACTTCAACGCATAATCTTTGCTCAAAGCTCTAGCATCAGCTAATGCATTGTGAGGAATCATAGAGTTCTTCGTAGTGAGTGACAAATCGAGTAAGAAACCTAATACTGGAACATTGATACATTGCCCTTGTCCTAAGAGCAAAATACGGTTAAATAACTCTATATCTGAAGGATAGTCAGCTACGATAGTAATATCGCCATCTTCCTGATTATTTACTTCCCATAAGAAGCTGCATAACTTATTAACTAATTCCCACATAGGAATAGCTGATTGCCCTAAAATTGGCAGTACGTGTTTTTCAACAAAGGGACTAGGATTTTTACAACCCACCACTTCATAAAACTCATATTTACCGTCAACAGATACTAAACCTAATGAAATCAACTCACCTGTACCTTGATCATGCCAGCCATTAAATTCACAATCCAAGAATAAATGCATTTTTCAACTCCTATCAAAGATAGATTGAAAAAGGGGAAAATATCCCCTTTAGAAAAAATTATGAAAGCATATCGAAAGTAACTCGAGTGGTTCTACTTATCTATACAATTTAAGAATTTAGCTCCTTATGTTTTTCAATAAATTCTTTATGATACGATTTGGATTGTTGTAGCAACTCTGTGTATGTTTTAGCAAAAACTTTACCAGATGAACGATAAGTATCTATTTTGTCTTGAACTAAATAATCATCTTTAATCGTTCCACCAACTATATAACTAACAACATTAGATATAGCTAGCTCCGTTTTAAATTTTTGTTTAACAAATGCTTGATAATGATTAGCCTGTTCCAAAGCTTTGAGATCAATTTCATACTCGCTATGTTTTATTTCGACAATATACAGAACTTGTCCTAAAAAATTTGTACAAAGAAAATCAATTCTTCTGTCTTTTTCTTCTAAATCTTCTTCAGGAAATTTTTCTTTCAAAATTTTTGAAAATCTAACTTCGTCTTCAAACTCTAGAATTCGAGGGTCAATTAACCAAGGAAAATCTTTTAAAAAATTATGAAGAGTAGGCACTTCTTTCGTATAACAATTAATATATTGCTCAAATTTATTAATTACTTCAATTCGTGTTTGTGCAAGACTTGAATATTGTTTATTTTCGACAATTTTCCAATCATCAAGATAACTTAATAATTTAACTTTGTTTTCATCAGTAATATCTAGCTCAGCAATACTTGATGCATACTCTTTAAAGTCATCATTATTAAACTTAGCAATTACATTTTTAGTAACGTTTAGTGCAATATCATTGTCAATATTAGGTGCAGACAAAATCGGGTCTATGATTTTTTTCCCTAAATCACGCTGATGAGATGGTAAATTATCAACAAATTTCTGAACATCAACATCCTGCTTTGCTAATTCTTTAGATCTTTCTTCTCCCCTTTTTTTTCTCCATTCACCATTTAGTTTTTTAATAATTTCTTGAAGATACTCTTTTAATTCTTTTGTTAGATCATTCTCCCAATTTAAAGAGTGACGATCTGTGGAAATAAGATCTTCATCTTCATCATCAATAAAGTCGATGGCTAAATAACCAGTAACATAGGTATGAAATTGATCATTATCACGAGCTCCATAAAACTCTGCTTGGTTTACAATCTTGCCTCTCGAGGTTAAGTAAATACCCCTCATATCCTGTGAACTAATAGGAGTTTTAGTAGTAATAATTTTTCCAGTAATAGAAGATTTATTATCATACTTATAGTTTGTTAAGCTATCCTCAGGAAAGTCCCAAGAGAATTGTACATTTAATCCTTGAAATTTTAATTCATTAGTAATTAATAACTCTCCATCTTTTAAAATCAAAGACTCTTTCTTTTTCAAATTTTTATCTTTGAGCATCACATTCAGTTGATCAAAAATTGTAAACTTTTTAGCAAGACTAATAGCAATATTAACCGTATCAAAATCAGTTTTCCGTCTAATATTTTGCAGAATAATTTTCGTGGAGCTTGATTCTTCAGTCGGTTGATTTTTTATATTTACTACAGGAGTATATATTCCACTGGATGAACTTAAAATTTGTTTTAAATCCATCGTGAAACTGTTTTTTAAATTATTTTTTACTGATATTACAGTAACAAGATCGCATATCCCAAATACTGAAAGTTTACCAAGACCTTTTTTTCCAATTGGTTTCCGACCCTTAGGAGATAGTGAAGTTTCTTCACGACGATTTCTTCCAATTACAAGATATTTCTCATTTAATTCTTCAAATGTCATACCATGACCATCATCCGAGTATATGATTTCTTTACCATTTTCATTGTTAAATGAGATAGTTACATTTTCTGCATCAGCGTCCCATGAATTAGATACTAATTCTGATAATACGCTTGGTAATTGTGAATAAAGAGATACCCCTAAGTGTTGGATAGTCTTTGGGTCAAAACTTAATTCAAGATTACTTTTTTCAACTGTTTCAGTTGTTTGTTCAGATTCTTTTATATTTTGATTTGAAGCATTTGATAGCAAAGAGTTTTCCATTACCAATCCCTTAATAGTTGTTCTGCAATTTTTTGTGCAAGTAAAACAGGTACTGCATTCCCAATTTGTTTAAAAGCACTAGTTCGTGCAGGTTTTCCTGAAACATTCTCAAAATAGTAATCATCAGGAAAACTTTGAATTCTTGCCGCTTCTCTAGGTGTTAATGAACGGTTTTGTTCAATATCAGGATGAATATAGTGATGCCCATCCTTAGAAATATGTGCAACTACAGTATGGCAGGCAGTTAAATCACCAGCAACAACTTTGAACCGATCTACAAATGAATTTCTACCTTTATGACTTTTTAAATATTCAGGTAAATCATCATAATGTAATCGTCTTTTCTCAGTATTCCATAAATTGACGACATGCTGATAAATTTCTAAATCTTGTTTGGAATGTGGACGAGCTTCATGCCATGTTAGAGGAAGACTTGAACAAATTTGAGCCCGTTCAAGCCATTCTGACGGCTTAGTGATCGGTTCTAATGGCATAGTTTGACCTCCACCAGCAGGTATTGGAGGAAGGTCTTTTAATAGATCCCACACATTAGCTTGTGGCAGCCATTGTTCTGGTTCAGGATAAAAAGATTTCTTACTGCGGTGCCCTCGTTTGCCTACCAAAATAATGCGTTTACGATTTTGAAGAACACCATATTCATTTGCAGAAAGTACTCGATACTCAATTGTATAACCTATTTCGACAAACAAGGCTTTCATCTTATCAAAATAGAGTTCACTATTAGAGTCTACGGCAGTCAAAAGGCCCAGCACATTTTCAAAAACAAAATATTTAGGTTTATATTTTTTCAAAAATTCAGCGTAGTAAACATATAGATGATTCCTTGGATCATTGACCATATTACTGCGTGAACGGCCTACAAGAGAATAAGCCTGACAAGGTGGGCCACCAATGATTAGATCTAATTTTGAATTACCTAATTGAGCATCCACTTTTTTAAATATAGATTTAAGAGTATCAGGGCCAATAACCTCGTTAATAATAGAGTCTATTTCATTCGAAGGAATAGCATCGTAAAGTTCCTGACGAGTTATTTCATTTTTCAAATATTTTGAATATTTATCTATCGAGTTATTATTTTTAAGCCAATGAAATGCTTGGCGTGTTTTAAGTGTAAAGCATGCTGAAGCATCTGCTTCTACATGGGCGATTGGCTTGAACCCAGCACGGATAAACCCTTCAGACAGACCGCCAGCACCAGCAAATAAGTCAAGAAATTTTCGAGTGCTAGACATATGAGAACATAAAAACAAATAATTGCCAGGATACCAGGAAATTTAAAATTTAGCAAAAATATAGTGACTAATTTAAAAGGCTCAAACCCTAGCACCTCAACAGTTTCTATTCGCAAATCTATGGGTTCTTACTATCAATCTTTAGTTGTCTAAAATGCTATTTGAAAGCAAAATCCGTAAATTGCTTGCAACTTAAAGGATGATCAACATCGAAGGAATACCCAAATTCAATCTCCCCAACTTGCATAGCTAGAACTAATCGAACTATTGAGTAACCTCTACGCTGCATACTTCTCATTGATAGCGATCCCAATGGCGGAGTACTCTTCCGCGCTTTGTAGCATAAACTCGCTATCAGTTCTTGGCATTGTACTTTATCAATGATCCAATCTCGGTTGAAAGTATCTGGGCGCTGAAGCGTATGTAATATACCTGCATCTAACAATTGCTTTAGCTGATATCTTGTGAGCTGTAATGTCTCACAAGCCTCATCCATCGTCCAATTTGAGGATATCTGTATTGCAAGACCCTCAACCTGTTCGCGGGAATAGTGTTTTTTCTCTTCAAAAATACTAGGTGTGAGCTTTTGTTGTTGTACTAATTTATCCACTCTATCTGGATGACAATTAAGAATTTTGGCAGCTTCTTTTTTGGAAATAATATTTCGTTCTAGGGTAGTTAACTGGATGCGTGTTATACGCTTCGGCTCTAAGACACTAGGCCAATAATTCTCTATGTAACGGTCAAATTCAACTTTTATCCGAGCAATCCCCTTGTTTTCACTCTGACGATGTAGGGACTCATATAAATCCCTAAAATGTTTATGTAGGCCACCAACACCTTTCTTGCTCATCGGATGCTCAAGATATTGGTTGAGAAACTTGTAGTAATCATCTGGCCAATTCTCAAGCATTGCCCATACGTACTGATAATGTTGAACAAGCTCACCATTCGTTATTGAAAGAGATTGAAACGAACCATCTAATAACCTTGATCTATAATGAGCAATAAAATGAATTAAGCTAAGAGATTCTCGGAGCTCCAAACCTTGCAAAATTTCAGGGCAAGAAATTCCATTTCCTCCTTGTAATAGTGCTTCAATATATTGGCTGAGTTTGATTGCCTCAGACGGAGCAACATCACTTAATGAATTAATAACATCAGTATCATCAAACTTATTTAAATACCTACGATACCAATTCAACCGTTTGCCAGTACCAGAATGCATATCTATCAATAATTTTCCATGTCGCACACATGCAAGGTATGGTAATAAGCTCCATTCAAATCTACAGAATCCAAATTCTTCAATACAATCTGGGCAGACCTTTGGATACTTCACAAGTAGATAGGGGGTATCAATGACGTGTTGAAAAGAATGAAATATTGGCTCAATTTTAGAGGAACAACTTGTTAACCCAAGCTGTAACAAATACACAGTAAGATCAAACTCACCAGTTAAAATCTGATGAACTGGTACACGATTATTTTTCCAAGCCAAACCAGCGTGACGCAGTAAATGACCTATGTGCTTAAAGCCATTTTTCTCTGATATTCGAATCAAATAACTAACTAAGCATTCATTTGGTTCGATTCTAGGTCTGGCGAGAAGCATCTCAATGATCTCACAATCGATAGTAAAGTATCCAATACCCACCAAAATCTTAAGACTATCAGTCTATCTATAGATATTTCTTTATCAATCCATATTTCTTTGAAGATAAAGTTCCTTCTGGAATTAGATCAGCGAAATAAATCCTATCTGACAGAGGTGAAGTATTTAGCCCAAGCTTACTCATAGAACACTGTATCAAACCACAATATTCTTCTTTATTTTTAGTTTTAAATAATTGCTGTAATGGCTCATATTTTTTACTAGTAAAAGTCGGCCCTACACATGGATATTCAGCTATCTGACTCCACGACCAGTTTTCTGGGTATCGATCAAGGCACCTGAAACATTGTGTCCGCATAATATCTGGCTCTTCTACTTGATCAATACCAAGTTCAATATAAAGCCCAGAAATAATTCTAAATATATTAATACTATCAATAGAATAGATGTAATACCGTTTTCTAGAGGAATTTATTAGAAATTTTTTAAAGGCTTGGATATCAGTGAAACCATTTTTCTTTCCCAAATCTTTCAAGTAATCACTAAATTTTTGCTGATCATTTGGTCGTAATCGATCAAGTAACACAATGCTTCACCTTGAAACAATTTATCATTTATCCTGCCAAACAATACACTTTATTGCTTTTTGATACGCCAAACTCAATATATTCAGCATCGATGATCGCATTTTTATTTGCCCTATACCCAAAATGCCAATCTGAATGAACAATGAGCTCTCTCAAAACCAACTTCTCAATAGGCTGTAAAAAAGCATTATTTCGCTCATCAATACCATAGCTGCTAAGAACCTCAGCAAACAAATCAGTATCTACCTTCATATCTTCCATTTCAGACATCATCTTAGCATCTCGCACAATATTAACCGTAGTTGCTAGATTTCCACTCGTTGCGCTAAAAAACCTTAGCGACATTGTAACTTCTTCCAATTTAATCTTTTTAGACAACCCATATGCTTCTGATAGGCACATCAAAAGTCTTCTGTAATCATCACGATCCTCGTTACTACTGATCCTAAAGGGTGGAATGGTATAACGGTATGATATTCGACGTGCTAATTGCTGATTCGATTCAACAAGATATCTACTCCAAGGCATTCCCATAAAAATAATCGGTATTTCAGTATCATTGATTAGATCTTTAAATAAATCTGCAATTCCTGTAACAACCTTTGCACTACGACGTTCAATGATCACTTGAATTTCATCAAGGATTAGCAACTCGATACCAACCACTTTAAGTAGCGTAATCAATCGCTCATAAAGCTCACCTTTGTTTCTCGCACCCCGTCCGCACTGTGGATCACCAATAGTAACTAACAACGATCTTAGGAATTCTTCTGGTGTAGAAACTGATCTTAGTTCGTAGTGTAGAACGGGGATATGTGTTCGCTCCGCTTGTTCTATTTTCGGGTTATTCTTTGCATAATATTTTGCTAACTCAGATTTCCCACTCCCAGATTCTCCAGTTACCAACATGCAAGAAGCAACACCGTATTTTTTCTTCTTATTACGCAAAGAGTCAAATAAATTCACCATCTTCGTAAGGAATGGACTTTTAATGAATGGATGATCCTCGAAAGTAGTTCTCATTAGCCCATACTCCATCCATTTAAGCTGAGATTATCTCCATCATCCTCAAAATCAACTTTCATCTTACGATGTGAATTATCCACTACGAGGCTGATATTAGGGACACCTGTTTTATCTGACCTTGCGGCTTTAGATGTTGTTACTTGCTTATTTCTTCGAGCATTTCTTGCATGATATTCTTCACGTTCTTTAGCAAGCTGAACTTTGGTCTTTTGGAGATTCAAGTTATCAAATTTGGATTGTCGAGCAACTTTTGCAGCAGCTCGAATCTTCTTATGCTCAAACTCAGAAAGATTAGAGGCATAAGAATATTTCAGGCAATCTACTTTTAAATAGACCTTGTTAATCTGATCTAGCACCAAGATATAACCAATATCAAAAGGATTGTATTTAACAGTTACCTCTCTAGGCCCATCTCTTCTATATAAGTCTTTGAGAAGGCTTGAGTCATAGTTCATCGAAAAAATTTCTATGCCACCTTTATGTAGCGTACGTGTAGTAGTAGCCAATAAAATAGTAGTCAACTCTTCTTTATCTTCTACTGGTACTGGAAAGCATTCCTCCGAACTAGCCCAAATTTCATAAGGTGTTAAATCTGAGTCTTCTAAAGGTGTATGGTGATAATCTTCTGTCACCCACTTCACGAAATAGCGTTTAAACTCTGAAAATGTGAGCACAGCTTCCTGCCTTGCATCATAGCCATCTCCACATTTACCAATTTTTCTGACCACACCAGGCAAATCATCAAGTACCAGTGCATTGACTATACCGAAGAAACGTTCAATACGACTTTTATAATTACCTTTACGAATCGGACAATACTGAAAAACTGCCCCTAATTCATCTGCAACAGCAATAAACTTCTGTCCCCAAAACTCATTACCATTGTCTGTTACAAGTGTAGAAGGAACACCGTGAGCAGGCCACAAACTGTTTAATCCCAACTCTTTCATGCAATCATCTTTTGGTAAAAACGCATTCAAACAAGCCAAACAAACTGACGCATATGAAGGCTCTTCAAAAGACATTTGAAATCCAAGTAACATTCCAGAGTAATGGTCTATCAAAGCAGTAATATAAGGCCGACCAAGTAAGGTTTTATAATCATCATGCAGAACATGAATATCCAACTGAGTGTGATCAAGCTCAATACGTTCCAAGACTCTAGTAGTAGTTATTCCACTTAATGCTTTGGCTAGTTCAGCCTGCAAAACTCGAGCTCCATGTCTCCCTTTTCTCTTAGTTTGGTACAGTCCACGTAAAACACGGTCCTGAACAGTGTGATATGTTGGTTTCTGAAGTGGTGCATCAGGGTGATCTAAATTGTGTGACATAATTTTAGCTTCAACATTACGAACCACCGAAGCCATTGACGACTGGCTAAGTGTGTAATATCGCTTTGCAGCATCTTCAATAATTTCAATAACTTTTGTATCGATCTTAGGAGTTCTATGACCTTTAAATCGATGCTTAGGATAAAGACCTCGTATCTTTAGACCTGCTTCGACAAAACTAGCGTACCAACTTCTTACTGATTGCCAATGTGGTGCTTTCTCACCTAATTCTAAAGCAACTTCATCTATCGTATTTCTGGCACTTTTCTCAGTGATTTTGCTAATACCATTTTCCTGAAGCCGTTTGATATATCTATATTTTCTATTAGTTTCACGCTGCTCAATTTCTGAAAGATCAATAAACTTAAGATCGCCAAAATCTCGTGATTCCGCAAGAAATTTGATGCCTCCTGAAGTATAAACTGTACCTAGTTCTTCTCGACTCAATCTAAATACGGTCCCATTCTCAATATCTACTAAAACGACTTCTGCTTTTCCTACAGACCGGACCATAGCACGATGACAAGGAATACCCTTGTTAAATTCAATGATTACACCTTGTTCCCATAACTCAGCAGACATAGAATTTCACCTCTGTTGTCATACTTAATGGCTCAGAGTTCATATCAAATCGCAAATACCCTAGCGCAATCCATGAATATATTTCCCTCAAGTGTGCACGGTCACCAAGCCTCTTCACTAACTGTGCTAATGGCATCGAATCATAAATATCTTCTGCACACTGCTGAAGATTCTTCATTTTTAATAAGGGGCGTTTTTTATATTGATAAAGCTTTTCATAGTTTGATAGTAATGGCTGCTGATAGATTTCAATTTCACTCACGATCAAAAAATCAGTATTAGTATCATTTAAAAAATTATTAAAGCGAGAAAAAAGAGATTGATAGTGTTCATTTTGAGTATATTCAGAAGGTTTGACCTCCACATACTTCCTAACACCAGAAGTATAAAGAATTTCAAAATCAGGTGTATAGATACTACACTCACCATCATTATCAGGAACTTCAAATTTTCGAGGTTGCGGGAAATATGTCTCTACCTCAGCGTCAAACTCTAAATGAAGGCAATATTTCGACTCTAAGATGGACTCAACAAGAATTGTCTTTCCATCATTAGCCTTTATTGAAGGGAAACGAACAATATTTTTAACAGCAGATTTCTGAATTTTGCGTGCAGGGCTATTCATTTTCTAGCTTATCCTGAACTTCCTTGTTCAAATTATAAGCTTTTTTATAAGTTTATCCTACATAATTTATAGACTATTCCTACAATTTTATAAACTTATCCTACAATCTACATTTAGACAGTGATATCAGCTAAGTTACCCTTCTGCTCAAGCCACTGCTTACGATCTGCCGAACGTTTTTTCGCAAGTAACTTGTCGAGTAAACCTGCCGTTAGATGCACATCATCTAGATCGAGCTGTACTAAACGACGTGTGTTCGGATCCATAGTCGTTTCACGCAATTGAATCGCGTTCATCTCACCCAATCCCTTGAATCGGGTAATTTGCGGATTACGATTACCTTTAATATTTTTCAAAATTGTTTCAAGTTCATCATCATCAAGCGCGTAATGAACATCTTTACCAATGTCGATACGGAACAATGGTGGCATTGCCACATACAAATGTCCTTCTTCAACCAATGCTGGAAAATGTTTAACGAATAAAGCGCAAAGCAAAGTCGCAATGTGTAAACCGTCCGAGTCGGCATCGGCCAAAATACAGATTTTACCGTAACGGAGTTCAGATAAATCATCACTGCCCGGATCTACACCAATCGCAATGGCAATGTCGTGGACCTCTTGAGAAGCCAATACTTCATCTGAAGAAACTTCCCACGTATTTAAGATTTTTCCACGAATCGGCATGATCGCCTGAAAGTTTTTATCGCGCGCTTGCTTGGCACTACCGCCAGCAGAGTCGCCCTCGACAATAAATAACTCACTGTCTTCACGTGTTTGACCAACACAATCTGCCAACTTACCCGGCAATGCAGGGCCGGAAACAATTTTTTTACGCTCGACTTTCTTTGCTGCTTTTAAACGGCGACCTGCTTTAGAAATTGCCATTTCTGCCAACTGCATAGCAATTTCAGCATGTTGGTTGAGCCAGAGCGCGAAAGCATCTTTAGCAATATTTAAAACAATATTTGATGCTTCACGACTCGAAAGACGCTCTTTGGTTTGACCTGAAAACTGCGGTTCTTGGAACTTGAGCGACAATATATAGTTCACGCCATCCCAAACATCTTCTGCCGAAAGTTTAAGGTTTCGTGGTAGCAAATTACGCAATTCACAGAACTCGCGCAATGCTTCGGTAACCCCAGAGCGCAAACCGTTCACATGAGTACCGCCTTGTGCAGTCGGAATTAAGTTGACGTAACTTTCTTGAACCTGTTCACCACCTTCCACATTCCAACAAATCGCAAATTCACATGCCGCTCGGTCTGCCTGACCGCTGCTCACAAATGCAGGGTTTGGCAAAATTTCGCGGTCTTGCAATTCATCCATCAAATAATCGACGAGGCCATTTTCAAATTGCCATTCGATTTTTTCATCGTTAATTTGATCGATATAAGTAATTTTTAAACCAGCAGCTAAAACAGCTTTGGCTTTTAAATTGTGTTTCAGTGCTTTTAACGCAAATTTTGGACTATCAAAATATTTAGCTTCTGGCCAAAAATGTACAGTTGTACCCGTCGCGCGCTTTGGAGCTTTCCCTTCGATAACAGCTAAAGGTGCTACTGGTTCACCCTGCTCAAAGGCCATTTGGTATAGGTTACCCTGACGTTGAACTTCGACCTCAACACGTGTAGATAAAGCGTTTACAACCGAAATCCCCACACCATGTAAACCACCTGAAAACTGATAGTTATCGGTACTGAATTTACCGCCTGCGTGGAGCTTGGTCAGAATGATTTCGATACCACTTTGACCATATTCAGGGTGAATATCGACTGGCATACCACGGCCATTATCTTCAACCGACAACGAACCATCTTTATAAACCGTGACACATATTTTGTCGGCATGACCAGCTAATGCTTCATCAACAGCATTATCAATAACTTCTTGGGCTAAATGGTTAGGTCGAGTCGTATCGGTATACATCCCTGGACGACGACGAACAGGGTCTAAACCAGAAAGAACTTCAAGCGATTGAGCCGTATATTGTGTCACGTTGTACGTTTTCCTTATTTGATGGTGTGCGCAAAGAATTCGATCACTAACGGTAATTTTTCTTCAAAATCTTCCATAGCATGATTGCCATGAGCATCCGTCAAAATCAATGAGGATGGCGTTGCAGCACTATAATAGCGTTGTGCTTGACGATAATCCAAAATTTCGTCGCCTTGTTGCAATAAGACGAGTATTTTGTCGGCATTTTCAGGTTGTTTCAGTTCCAGTTGTTGTAACTGCCGTAACTGAACATGGTCAATTGACCATTGATCATTCACCACATAGGGCATACTTTCAACTTGAAATAACTCATCAAACAGTTTCCATGGTTGCATAGCAGGGTTAATCAGTACAGCTGGAACATTATATTTTGCGACAAAATATGTCGCAAAAAACCCGCCAAGGCTACTACCAACTAAAGCCACGTCTTGTAACGATTCAATAAGCGCTGAAACTTGCTCAACCACTAGATCAGGAGATCTGTTTAAATCTGGCAAATGCACATTTATGCCCAATTCGCTACAATACTGCTTAAGGCTCAGCCCTTTAATTGAAAGAGAGCTACTATTAAAGCCATGGAGGTAGATAATATTCATATATTTTCCCTCTAAATTGAGAATAAACTCACATTTTTGTTCTCAGTTTGTATATAAAAACACTATTGTCAGACAAGAAAAACCACTCAACTAACCATTCATCAGTATTTTAAAAACATGTGTTATTTAAACTACTAAGATGGAAACGTTAGCTGCCGTTGATAAAAAGTACAGCTTAAAACGTCGGTTATAACGTATATGGGGAAAAGATATGCCGAGCTTAACACCACTACATGAAACTTATTGTAAATGGGATCGTACGCCACCTAGTCAGGCAGACGTATTAGAAGGTTTAGCTCAACTGTTCAGTACCAGCTTAAATGGTGTACATGAATTAATTCAAGTTATTAATATTGAAGTATTAAAAAATGCTTTTGGTGTGAGCACACAAAATGCTAAAAACTTTCAAAAACGACCATTTGTGCAAAAGGCATATCAGTTTTCTTATGGCGCTTTACAAAAATATGGGAGTTGTTTTTTAGCGCCAAGCTTACGTCATATTATTGAAAAATATCCTACACTTCACGAAAAACCACTGACCCCAAGCCTACATTTTTTAGTCGGCATTTTGAATGGGATTTTTGGGGATTATCTACTGAAACAGCATAGCCCCCTCGCCTTACCCATGGTGCTATATGATCACTACGGTGCAATACAACAAGGGGAACTTGCAGGCCGTATCGTGATTTTAGCTCATGGTTTATGTATGAACCATCTGACTTGGTCAAATGCACACTATGGCGGCATTGGTGAGCGCCTGTTAGCGCAGCGTGACCATAACACCATGTTGTATTTAAATTACAATACAGGCCGACGTATTTCAGCCAATGGACGCAGTTTTTCGAACTTATTAGAAGACTTGGTACAACGTAATCCAAGAATTACCAGCATCGATATCATTGGCCATAGTATGGGCGGGCTAGTCTCTCGTAGTGCCTTGTTTTATGGCAAACAAAATATGTATCAATGGATCCATATGGTCGAGAATCTAGTCTGTATTGGCTCTCCACATCATGGGGCAGTCTTAGAGCGCTTTGGCTTTACCATACAAGATAAACTTGGGGCTTTCCCTTTTGTCGGCTTACTCGGTCAACTGGTTAATATTCGGAGTAATGGTATTTTAGACCTACGCCACGGCAGCGTTCGTGATGATGATTGGGAACATATGGATGCCCGTATTGGTATGATGGATGATAACCGCGCCCCTGCTCCGCTACCTTCCCATATCAACACCTTTTTAGTGGCAGGGACCTTAGAATTTGAAAAGGGGCGCAATAAAGCGTTGACCGTAATTGGCGACTACTTAGTGAGTGTAAAAAGCGCGCTAGGCGAACACCCTAACCCACGTTTTCAGCTTAAAGTTCCAGACTCACATAAAGCGGTGTTTTATGGCTTAAATCACTTTGAAATTCAGTATCATTCAAGTGTTGCCGAACAGATCACTCGCTGGTTATATCCTCATGTGAATGATTACGTTCAAGAAGGTATTCAAACCCATATTATTGATATGCCGAACTATAAGCTCGAAGATTTAGAAGGGATTGTAGAGACGTAAAAAAAAGCCCAACTTATGTTGGGCTTTTTTAATTAATTAGCTTTTGTAGCAGAAAGAGCACCTATCGTTTCGCATCCCAAAGTAGAGGAAATACATTTTAAGTTACTGTTAAAAACAGTTTTGACAGATTGTATTTTCCCTGTTTTATAAGATTTTATATTTGCCAAATAAATATATTGTCCTTTTTTTGAATCATATGTTAACTGATCTCCTTGTAAGATATCTGTCGACTTACTTTTATCCTCACTATCTGAATTTAAAACCGGTAATTCAATAAATTTATTATTTACGACATTATAAAAATATGCATTTGCAGTGAAATTTTTATATGGTTCTTTTACATAATCTATATTACTATTTTCTCGAATTCTAAAAGCTATAATATTTTTATCATTGTACAATAATGTAAAGTCAACATTAGATTTTAAAGGAACTTTACTTTCAAAAATATTATACACTTCTTTCCGATTTAAGATTTGAACTCCATATTTTTTTTAAAGAATATTTAATCTCTTTTTTAGTTTTATTAATATTACCAAAATCCCCTAATTTAATTTTTAAATTAGGATTTATAACTGTATATTTATTATAAGAATCTATGTATTCTATAGGTGAATTTATTTGGGTGGAATCTTGTAAATAGTCATTCCACTCATCTACATTTGCAAATGTGTTACTAGAAAGAACCAAAAAAATAAAGAATAAAAATTTTTCATTAGATTAGTTTATAAATAATCAGATCAAACCATTATAACAAAATTACAATAAACTATTTTATAAATTAATAAAGTAAATATTAAAATCTCCTTTTTAAAAACTAATTCTTATCACTACTACTAAATTTAGAGAAACATATGAAGGAAATCGTTGTGTTTGACTTGGACGGGAATTACTATCGGGTGACTCTACAAAGGCATGGTTAACAGATAAATTGAAATCTAATATTTTTAGATTTATCTCTGCACTTATTGTAACGCCCATCGCTTTGCCTCTTATGAAATTTAAGAAATATAAATCTAAAGGTGCTTCATTGTACTTATGGATTGCAACATATGGTTTGATTGAAGAAGAATTAGAATATAGCTTTAAGAATTTCTCTAAGAATATCAAAGAAACTACTTCTAGTTCATTATATTGGTTTGAGCAAGGTATAGCCGAGGTTAAAGATCATTTAGCCAATGGAAGAACTGTGTTTATTGCCACGGCTGCACCAGAAAAGTTAGCGAATGTTTTACTCGAATCTATTAATCTAGATGTACAAATTATTGGTACTCCTCTACAAACGAAACTAGGAGGATGGATAAGTGGGATACATTGCAGGTCTGAAGAAAAAGTAAGAAGATTGAATAAGCTTGATATCAAACAACCTTGGTTTGCAACATACAGTGATGATATTGAAGATGACTTACCTATTTTGATGGGTGCCAAAAAGCCCTACTTAATTAATAGTGATAACAACAAAATTAAAAATTTAAAAATCAAAAATTTAAAAATATTAAATTGGGCTTAAAAGTTATGATATGAATATTGTTAATATAAACTTTCTAACGACTAAATAAAGATAGTATAGGCACTTTTAGTAATAAAAGTGCCTATGCTATTTAAATTAAATTTCTATTTATAGAGAATATTATCAGATACTTTTCATTAATTTTCTTTATACTTATTTCTTAAATCTAACAAACCTTTATTATATATTTTTTCATTTTCAGTACACGATGCTTGTAAGTTCATATCTAGGTAAGTATAACGATGTAACAACTTTTCTTCATTATTTTGCCCTCCAAAAATATTAAAATGTGCACCTTCACTTGAAAAACATTCAGTTATAATATTAGGAATTCCATCCCCTATCAAATCAACTCCTCTAATTTTATTATTTTTATATAAAATCTGACCCTTATTTAATTCAAAGCCATAGCCTCGAACTAACTCCTTACTTCTCTTATTAATATTATAAAAATAATTAGGCTCATCTGTAACAAAAGCTAATTCTGAAACACAATCACTACTATCTTTTTTCAATATTGGATTCACAATATCATATTTAAATTTTTCGTCCTCTTTATAGATAATTACGATATCTTTATTAAGAGGTTTTTCACTTACTATACAACCTTCATCAGAATCTAATAATAAATAAATCTTATTGTCTAACATTTTTTTTATATCTTTACTAATCTGTAATTTCTCTACTGAAGGTAATTTTTTTTGTGGCATCTCGACTTTATGTTGTTCAGTAGGTTTAACATGAGTAGTCTCACTTAAATGTTTATTATCACAACCACTTAAGCCCAATCCCAATAAACACATACCAATTAATGTTTTGTAAATCACTTTTTACCTACCTGTCTCTGACCAATGAGGTGCATCTTTACTACCATACCAAATTACACCATATTTTTTGCCTAATTGAGTTAATGTTGCCCAACTTGTAATTTTTATACTTTCACCATCAATAGTCACAACTTTTCCAATATAATTAGATATTCTCATATCTACTGCTTTTTTTCTATTATGGTTTGAAGAGCCTGGTTTACCTACTGGATTCTTGCCTATACCATATTTTTTATACATTGCTTTTGCTGCTTTTATTGCTTCAGTTTTATTTCCTTTATGTGTCCAATCAATATTTACTCCCGGAAATGGAGGTACTTTATCTACAGCAATTTCTCCTCTTGCTATCGCTGTAGAATAATACATTAAATAACTTCTTTCAGATGGACGCCAAGTTGTATTAATTACGACACTGATACCGGCATTTTTCATGCCATTAATAAATTTTGAAGCGTTGGTTTTGAAAGGCTCAGCTAAATCACTTAAACTATTACTTTGTAAGAACAAGCTACACCAATCCACTCCGCTAACTTTTAGTTGAGATGAATCCGACTTAGTAACATTAATAGATATAGGTTTCATATCTTTTTGTAATGTTACTTGAGTCAATAGGTTAGTATTTTCAAATATTTTTATTGTTTGTCCGGCTTGGCCCTTATGTATTTTTGTACCTAGACCGCTAACACCGCTTATATGAGAGTTTTTATTTCCTTTATACTCAATTATATATTCACAATTACTAACTAATTGTTTAGTTATTTTGTCATAAGTTAAAATTTTAAACTCTATATCACTATTATCTATAACAATAGTTTTAGGATGGCCTTCTGTACTGGTTTTTACTTTTTCATCTCTCTTAGGGGTAGAGTCATGAGTTTCAACTGGCTTATCAACTAGTCGCTTATGTTTAGCTGAAGGAATTGGTTGTTTAGATTGAGATATTTCTACAACTTTAGTCCCTGTCTTTATATTTTTTGATGCTTGCTCTATTGCTGAGGAATCAACATCGATAACACGAAGCGATTTATTTTTATCAACTTTGATAGTTAATAAATTCCGTTCATCTCTTAATTTATAATTCAGTTCGAATCCTGGCATTGCACTAACAGTTATCTTTCCATTACCATCAGTCTTTTTTTGCTTTATCTGATTTCTATATTTTTGAATTAAATTCAAATTCGTTATAGGTTTTTTCGTATCTCTATGTCTGAACAGGATATTAAAAGTATGTAAATTAATCTTTATAATCTTTTCACCCATCCCCTCTTGTGCTGTAAAACGAATAATTTCTTGTTTTGAGTCCAGCCCACTAATTAAAACTGTAATCTCCTCACCACTTAACGCTACTAAGTTATTTTCAATACCATTAGTACCTACACTATGCTTCTTTTCAGCATTTTTATATTTTAAAAAATAGGAAAAATTTGATATTACCTTATTTTCACTATCTATGATCTTAATACTAAAATTAACATTTTTTTGTTTAGTATTATTCTCACCCTCTTCTGCTTTTTTTTCATTATTTACTTCAGCTTTGGTGTCTTTTTTTACAGATTCTTGCTTTTGACTAGGTGATGTCTGTTGGTTATGTATGTCAGTTTGAGATTTTATTCCACTACGACCACTTGCAACAACTATAACCGAAGAATGATTTTTCCCATCAGCAATTAATAAAATTTCTTTATTATTATTATCAACCGCTTGAACACCATTAATAGTAAATCTTGCTCCCCAACCATCTTTCACAAGAAATGATCTAATTTTACCTTGATTATCAGTAACTAAATTACTTAACGCTGGTACTACTTTTGTTTTCTTGTACCCAATACTTACACTAGAATTAGCAAGTACATTAGCACTTCTATCAACAAATTGAACATAGAAACGTGATGTACCTTTATATCTATACCAACGCATATCATCATTTTCTGTTCCTTTTATTTTTACTTCTTCAGTCAAGGAACTTTTAGCGAAATCTGGAACTAGTGAAGTATATTTTTCTGGATTTTTCTTATGTAAAGCTGCTTGAGCTTTAGGGCTGAAATATAATACAACTCCATTTGTTATATCCTCTTCCAGTCCTTGATAAATTGGTGATATTGCTTCAATAATATCTTGGGTATGATCAGATATATTCCCCGAATACATTTCTGTCACAGCTTTTTTAAAAGGTGGATTTTTATCAGTAATAGCATCGAAATTCTTTTTTAAAATATCATTAACATTTCTTGCATTAAGCCACTCTGCAAAACCAATCCTATTTTTTATACAGTGCGCCACAACTTTCCAAGTGGTTGGACTGCATCCTCCAGCTTCTCCTGCCACAGTCCCAACAAACTTTATAAATTCTTCTGAATAACTCATTTACTGTTACTTCCACAAGGATTTTGGATTTTCTTTTTAAATAGAATTTTACCATAATCATTTGCAATTAAATTGAGCTCTCCAGTATTATCAAAATGAGACATCTCACTAAAATCACTGTAATAATTAAATTTTGATGGAAGAATATTGAATTTCTTTTCACTTAAGTCTATTAAAATTCTTTTATTATTAGTGAACATCTTTTTTGCATATATTTTCTTTTTACGACTATCACTTTCTATAATACATTTAGACTTAATATCAAAACTAATCAACTCCTCAGTATAGTCTTCCTCATGTTTTCCAATAAAGTAATGTCCTACACAAGGTGAACCACATGAACTTACTACATGAAAGATGTCTTCATTAACTTTTTCAATACTTGGTGATTTTATATCGTGTAATAAAATATTTTTTTTACCATTTGCTGTTAGAACAACATTACAACTTGTCTCGTATTCGTCCGTACATTGTGAAATAAGATTAAAATCTTCTTTTGCATAACTTTTCAGTGAAAATAAAACCAAAAAGAGGCAAACAATATTTTGTTTATTAAACATCAGTCAATCTCCTAATCATTATATGTATGCTCATGATCAATTCCACATCCACAGCCATCAATCTCCTCACCATCTAGTGATTCAGCTTCCTGTCCAAGCATCAGCTCTTTAATTTCTGTTAAATAAGCTCCTGGGACTAAAGCGAGTTCTACATTATCAACAGAATCGCTGTAAACTCTCGCGCTACTTTCTTGCTCAAACTCATATACAGCTTCAATTTTCTTAGAATGATTAATTAATTTATACTTCATATTTTTTAATATTTTAGTATCAAATATTTGGCTTAAATCAAATCTCATACTATACATCCCAGTTGCCGGCATTTTCGGCAACTCAGCATTTACTGTTGCTCCACTCGTAAACAAATGCTGCCCAGCTTTACTTTCAAACTTACCACCTGTTGTTGAAAATACGCCATCCGCATTAATTTTGAGCTGAGATCCACCCGCTGTTAAAACAATTTCTTTTGGACTGGTAAGCTCGATTTTTTCTTCCGTAGAAATGAGCTTAATGACCTTTTTAGCGATTGCTTCAATGGCATCGTCTTGTGCTTGTAGTTCGAGCTTTCCTTTTGCTGCATAAGCACGGAAACCCTTTTGCGCGGCAAACAAGCTTATTTTGTCTTGCGCATGCCCAATGATATTTTTCTGTGCACTTAAGTTAATTGAGCCACTAGCACTTTCTGCAATATCTTGCGAAGCTTGCAAAATGATATTTTCAGGTGTCGTCAATGCAATGCCATTTGGCGATGCTAATAACATCAAGGCTTGTCTAAAAATTTTGCCTTGTTCTTGCTGTTTAGTATCGGAACTACTTTCCAAACCTTGGGTATAACCTTCCATAAAGCCTTGCAAAGAGCTTAATGCTTTAGAAGGTGATACTTCCAATTTACTGCCTTTACTAAACGTTCCGCATACACTCATCATGTCAAAGTCTTTAGTCTCGACATTCGCTAAGATTTTTCCAACCTCTTGAATACTTTCAAATGGATTTTTATGAATGCGGTCTTTAATACTGGTAAGTTTTCCTTTAACGATGTCAGCACCATGCTCTTCAACATTTTCGATAAATGCTTTTAAGTTTTCTACCGCATCTCTGGCATCACTAAAGAAAGAATTAAATTCGTCTACAACTCCTTTTGCATTTCCCCCTAGCGCACCAATATCTTGAATAAAGCCACCACAGTCTTTTAAAGCGTGAATAGGATCGTTATTAATTCCTTCTTTAAATAGATTCACCGTACTATTTAACGCCTGTCCTGTAGTTTTTAGCTCAAGTGACTGGATAAATTTGGGTAAGCGATTAATTACATTCAAAGCATCAGTTTGTTGCTTTGCTGCAACTTCACTGAGCATTTTCATGCTTTCATAACCTTGTGAAAGTAAGGATTGTGCTTGTGCGGCCTCTAGATGGTCTGCAATCGCTTGCTCTTGTGCATAGGTACTAATGAGCATGCCTTTACCCGCACGCACAGCTCCCCAAGCGTCTGTTCTAAGCTCAAAGCCTTCACCACGGCCTTGGCTTGTCGCTTGTTCTTTAGGATGGCTTAAATTACCTAAATTCAACTGTGTTGCCGCATGGCTACTTTGTAGTTGAGTACTAATTTGCCCTGTTGTGTCATCAAAGCGTAATTGGTTGAAGCCACTTCCATTGATTTCCTGACTGCGTATGCCACTTAGCTTTTTAGTATCAGGAAGTTGCCCTTTTACATCGAATTTAGTTGGTGAGCGCTGCGCTTCATGGATGCGCCCAGTCACAAATGGACGGTCAATATTGCCATCAAAGAAGTCAATGACCACCATTTCACCAATACGTGGCAAGAAGCGTGCTCCATAGCCCTCGCCTGCCCAAGGAGTCAGTACATCCACCCAAGCCGAGTCGGTATCATTATCATTGCTACCTGCGCCACCATCATGCCCATGATCATCACTACGAGTAAATAGAAAACGCACCTTAATGCGCCCCCATTCATCAACATGAATAGTCTCTCCCTCTGGCCCCACGACTTTGGCTCTTTGCGGGTAAGCAATTGGGCGATGCTGTTCTGGATTATATTCAGGTGCAGTTTTAATTTGACGGCGTATTAGGGTCAGCTCATTACCTTGGCGCTCAATATCATCATAACCATATTTATCCCAACGACTTTGGGTTAATAACTGGCTAACTTGCTGATGTAAATCTTTTGGTAAGTTATTTTGGTTATAGAAATTTTTAGCAATGATTAAGAACTCTTGATCTGCTCCTTCATGCTGATCAATTTCAGGATGCTCCTGTAAATTAAACCAATAGCCGACTTGACTATCACGGACGCTACTATAAGCCTTAAAATATTTGGCTCGACTCGCGTACATATCCGTAAATTGCTGATTCAATTTCTCTAGCTGATTACTACTTGAAGCAGTGGCCTGATCTTCCCCTTTCAAATCTTGCATCCAAGCTGGACTCATATGCCATGCTTGTTCAAGACTCAAACTCGCTGAATCAAATTGCTCTGAATGTAGGTGTGTAGTGATAACTGAACCTACACCTTCTTCATGTGCTAGAGCATCAGGTTGCCAACGCTGCACATGTACAGCAGTCGGCTGTAAAGACCGCACTGCAACAAAACCTGTAATACTATCTTGATATTCTGTTGCACTACTTCTGTGATAGCGAATACTACGGCGTGCTAAAGCTTGGTACTGGCTATTGTCATCAATGAGTCTTAGTTTTTGAGGTTGTATAGGTGCAGTAAAATGAGGAACAAAAAGTTCGGCTTCGTCAATTAGCCAGCTAACGCCTTCACTTCGCCACAAGCGTGTAAGAAAGTCATAGTCAGACTCATTGTGCTGCATGATAAATGGGCGAATATCATAACTCTGGCTTAACCCACTAAGATCGAGACTTAAACTTGTCGCAAATAGCTGACTTTTTTCTTGCCACTCTTTAAATAAAACTTCCGTGACTTCAATAATACTTTTATTCATGAAAACACGGCTATTACGGCGCTTGTGCCATAAGTTTGTCGCGTCTTTTAAGGTCAATTTATAAAGCGTTAAAGCACCGTCACTCTGGCCATAACTCGCTTCAGTCACAATTCCTGTAGTCCGAAATAATTGTCCAGAATCAGTGACCTGATCAACGGCAACTTGCACACCTATAAACTGCTTCAATGCAATTTGGGCACTCGTTGAAAGGCAGATCAACTCAGCGTCCAATCCCCCATTTAGCTGATGTTGGCCTTCTATACGTTGTAAAAAAACTTGGCTATTGAGTAGTTCATTAGAAAATTGCACATGGACGGCACGTTTCTGCGCACTTAACCCTATTTTTTCCAAAACATTAAAGATATTAAAAAGCATTTTTTTATAATCATAAGGATATAAAACGGCTGCACTTTATAAAAAACAGACCTATCTGTCTACATCATTATTCTTTTTTTTAATTTGTTTTCTTATATTTTGACCTATTCCTAAGCAATAAAAAGCCCAACATAGTGTTGGGCTTTTTTAAAGAGCTTTAAACTCTTTTTTTGGTTGTCTTAAATACTGGATAAAAACGGAACAACTGCCATAAACAGACCAGTAATAGTAAGAGGAAATAGACCAATGACCAAACTGGTAAAGATTGACCTAAAAAGGTCCAATCAATTGCTGCACATTCACCTGACCCCGACAATACTTCTTGTAAAACCGTTTTCATTGGTAAGGCATCAATTAAATAATTTAAACCTGGGCCACAGCTTGGTACTTGATCTGGTGGTAAATGTTGCAACCAGACATGACGTCCTGCCACACCCACTGACCATAAAATTCCAATGCCTGCTAAAAATGCATAAAAACGTTTAACCGCATTGGAAACTGGGTTATGCAAAAAGGCTATGAGTGCTACAAGGCCCATCGCCATTAAGCCAACACGTTGAAAAATACAGAGCGGACATGGCTCTAAACCTTTTACATGTTCCAGATACAACGCAAAAGACATGCCGACTATACTTGCTAAAACAAGTAGTCCACTCACCAAACGGTAACTTAATCGCATGTAAAACCTCGTTTTATTATCGATATTGTTCAAGATATTGATCAAAACTGATCTTGGTATCTTGCTCAAGTTTTTCTTGCTGCTGTAAAGATTGCGCAGCCAACTGTTCAAAATGTTTCAAAGTTTCCACACTAAGCTCATGCTGTTCATAACTTTCAGCATGTAACTGAGCCATGTGGCTACCAAAACTCCAAGTTCCACCATGCTTTAACGTATCGTCAATGACATGGGCAGATAAAGTTTCATCAACTTCATCAATTCGTGCTTGCATGACCGCCAAAGCTGAACCATACAAGTCTGTTGCATAGGTCTGATCGAGTAGCTGTGCACAATCTTGCATTTTTACAATATGTAAACGTGCCCAATCTTCGATGTGATATGACCCAGTTAAATCTGTAATGGTTGCGTTTGGCGCTCGACCTCGGTTGACCACCTCTGTCTGGTTTTTCTCAACCAAGTCTTGCTCAGAACATAACAAGTCTGGGCTATCACTTAACAAACAATAAAGTGCTAAGACTTCAAGAAAGCCTGCTGTCGTTTCATCAACGCCAATTGCCGAGTATGGATTTACATCTACAGCACGTAACTCAACATAGCCCACGCCTCGATTTTTTAAAGCTTGAGACGGTGTTTCACCTGCTTGAGGCACCTGTTTTGGACGTACTAGACTGTAATATTCATTCTCAATCTGCAAAACATGATCATTAATTTGCAACGGCTCACCAGATGCATCATTTAACCCTAAACGGCTAAATGGTGGGTAAGGAGAATGAACGGCTTTTTGTAAACCATCCAGATAGCCAGACAAATTGTTGTAATGAATACCTAAGCTTTTTTGGGCTGAGTTTTGATAGCCCAATCGCCCCATACGGAGTGCTGTAGCATACGGTAAATAGTATGAACCTTTGATTAAAGGCAACAAATGATGTTTGTGTCCGGTCAAGAAACAACGACATACTGTTGGACTCGCGCCCACCAAGAACATGACCAATGGTGTTAAACGAATAAAATTACGAATAAGGCCAAAATAACGATGGCTACGGTAATCCTGCAAACTTAATGATTTTAATTGTTCGTCAGTTTCATGAGCTTGTAGCTCAGCAAAAAGTGTATCTGGGAAAGATAAGTTGTAATGCACCCCTGAAATGGTCTGCATACGACGACCATATCGAATTCCTAACCCACGGCGATATAGTGTTTTAAAACGACCAATATTAGAGGTGCCGTACTGCGCTAGACGAATGCGTTCTTCATTGTCGTCTAACATACATGGCATAGACAGCGGCCAGAGTTTTTCACCATTTTCTAAATGATGATGCACAACCGCATGAATATCGGTGAGCTCGTGCAGAGCTTCTTCAATGGTTGCCTTAGGTGAAGTAATAAACTCCATCAACGCTTCTGAATAATCAGTCGTAATTTTTGGATGTGTTAACGCCGAACCTAGTGCCTTCGGATGTAACTCTTGTGATAAGAACCCATTACTTTGCATACGTAGGCTTTCACGCTCTATTCCACGTAACATGCCTTGTAGTAGCGACGAATCCACCCAAGCAGGAATAACTGATTGAGATGGTGTAGTGGGTTGACTCATGCATTTGCTCGCTTATTAAAGATCACTATATACAAAATCGTGAGATGATACGGTTACTTATATAATCACATCATTCCAGTTTGGCAATTTTTATCACAATCTTGTTATTTAAGACACGAAAGAATTGTGATTTTATTGAAGAATAATTGCTAAAGAGTTGTCAATATCATGAACGAACAAGACATTTTAAACTTCTGGTTTTCTCCTGAACACCGTTCACTTTGGTTTGCAAAAAGTGATGATTTTGACAAAAAAATCCGTGAAAATTTTTCTGATGTTCATCGACAGGCAACTCAAGCAGAACTCTGGTCTTGGCGAAAAACAGCAGAAGGTCGTTTGGCAGAGATTATTGTACTAGACCAGTTTTCTCGCAACATCTATCGTGATCAGCCCCAATCTTTTGCCTATGACAGCTTGGCATTAGCTTTGGCACAAGAAGCAATTAGTTTGCAACTCGATGCACAGCTTAATCCAGAGCAACGCTCTTTTTTATATATGCCGTTTATGCATAGTGAATCAAAATTGATCCATGAATTTGCCTTGAAACTATTTCAACGTCTTGGCAATGAAATTAACTTAAGCTTTGAGAAAAAGCATAAAGTCATTATTGATCGATTTGGACGCTATCCTCATCGCAATACCATTCTTGGACGTGTTTCTACTCCAGAGGAAACCGATTTTTTATTAGAACCGAACAGTAGTTTTTAAAGCTTCTTAATTTTTAATGCTGAGTCATCTTTGTTTTAATGCTCAGCTGGGAGTTCACCATGAAATATCTCTCTCTTTGTTTAGCCTTAGGCACTGCCTTAACCTTAACTGCTTGCGCAACGACTCCAAGTAAACCAAAAACCTTTGATCAACTTGGCCAGTTTTCCGCATACCCTTTAAATGCGCAAACGTTTCGTATTAGTTTCCAAGCCGATCCGAATATGAGTTACGGTGCAGCTGAAGAAATCACTTTGGTAAAATCAGCGCAAACGACCGTACAAAAAGGTTTCCGCTTTTTTAAAGTACTGAATGACCCAAGTAACCAAAGTCAGAAACCACCACGTCAGGCTGTGGTTTATCCATCTGCTCCAAGCTTTTATCCTTATGGCTATGGTCGTCGCTATCCGGGTTTCTGGCATGATCCGTTCTATGATTTCCCCCAAGTGGTCAATATCGACCCTGTTCAAGTGTCGTATACTATTGAATGTTATCGGGATCAAAAGCAGGCTCCTCAAGATGCTTTTGATGCAATGTTAATTCTCAAATCTATCGGACAAAAATATGGATTGAGTCCGACAGGAGAATTATTGCCACCGCCCGAGCCTCCAGTAAAACAAAAATGAATAGGATAAATTTATGAGCATGGCAGAAGAAGTTCACCACGTGCCCAGTCTTAAACGTAGTAAATATTTTGCTACCCTAGCGCTGATCATCGTCGTTGTGCTGTGGATTGCACTGATGGTAGCCGACCGTTTTCTGCCAGAGTACACAGGTTTTATTCATATTTTGATGCTAGGGGCCGAAGCAGGTGTAGTGGGTGGTCTAGCCGATTGGTATGCGATTACAGTTCTGTTTAGGAACCCTTTTGGTAAGTTACCGATTCCTAAGTTTTTACGGGACCATACCGAGATTATTCCGCGTAACAAAGCACGGATTGCAGAGTCAATGGGCCGTTTTGTACAGGAAAATTTTCTTTCGCCTCAAGTGGTCGAAAAAAGCTTAGAAAAAACAGACTTAAGCCTCGCAATTGGTCAATGGTTGGCAAGTCCGCAAAACAATACGCAAGTGGTGCAGCTCATTCAGCAAACTGTACCGAAAATTTTTGAATTTGTGAGCCAAGAGCAAATCGCTAATTTCGTGCAAAACAACAGCGTGCAATGGGTACGTAATACCCAAGTCAACAAACTCGCCAGTGAAATGCTACGTGCAGTCTTGGAAAATGATTTCCACCAAGATGTTTTACAACGTGGTCTCGATATTGCCCATGAGTGGGTGGTACAAAACCCAGATAAAACCCGTGAATTAACCCGAAAAATGTTTAAAGCACTGGGGGTCTGGTCACTTGCAAGAGGTGCAAGCTGGATTGGTATTGATGTTCAACAACGTACCATCGACTCATTGGTTGAAAAAGTAGAATCCATGCTGGCCGACCATGAACACCCATGGCGACAAGAAATTGAAACGATTGCACATTCACTCATGCTGGAGTTAGCGAAACCCGATAGTGTTGCCAGTCAACGCCTTAACAGCGGTAAAGATGCACTCCTTGATAGTCCTCAAGTTCTAAATTTTATTAGTGGTGCTGTCACTATTTTGTGTGATGCCATTAAAGAAGATTTAATGAAAGAAGACTCTGGTATTGCAATGAACCTGCGAGCTGCGATTCAGCAGTTGGGTGAAAATCTCGTTCAAAATGTAAAAGTACGTGAAGTTCTCAACAAAGAAATGACAGGACTTGCCATGAACTTTACGGATCAATATAGCCATAAAATCATACGCTATGTGAGTGAACGCATTCATGAATGGGATTCACGTGAAATGATCGGGAAAATTGAAAATGAAGTCGGTGGCGACTTGCATATGATCCGAGTAAATGGTGTTGTAGTGGGTGCATTTATTGGTTTGACACTCGGTGTAATTCGGGCAGTGATTGAGTCAATTTTATAACTTTAAATATTTTTAATAAGAGAACAATATGCTTCAGCTACAGTCAAAATTGGCCACTCAAGGCGTGACTATTTTTAGTACGATGACGGCACTTGCACATCGTCTAGGTGCACTCAACCTGTCACAAGGCTTTCCAGATTTTCCAGCGCCACAAGCCTTACTTGAAGCCTTATCTCAAGCGACTTTAGCTGGACATAATCAGTACCCGCCTGGCGATGGTATTCTCGGTTTACGGGAGCAACTCGCTTTACAATTTCAGCAACGTGATCAACTTCAACTTGATCCGGTTACTCAAATCACTATTACTCCTGGCGCAACCATTGCAATTTTTTGTGCCATACAAGCCTGCATCAATGCAGGTGATGAAGTCATTATTTTTGACCCAAGTTATGATAGTTATGGCCCTTCTGTCGAGTTAGCAGGCGGTAAAGCTGTTCATATTGCGTTGCAAGCACCTGACTTTAAGGTGAACTGGCAACAAGTTAAAGATTTGATTAATGACAAAACCCGTATGATTGTGGTGAATACGCCCCATAATCCAACCGGTACGATCTGGGCAAAACAAGACTGGTTAGAACTCATTGAACTGATTCAAGATAAAAATATTCTGGTTTTATCCGATGAGGTCTATGAACACTTAGTTTTTGATGGTCAACAACACTTTAGTGCATTGCATTTTCCAGAGCTCAGAGAGCGTAGTTTTGTGATTGGTTCTTTTGGAAAAACCTTTCACGTGACAGGATGGAAAACGGGTTACTGCGTCGCTTCACCTGAGCTAATGCGTTTATTCCGCCAGATTTATCAATATGCGAATTTCTGTGGCACGACTCCTTGTCAGATTGCGCTAGCGCAATATATGGAGCAACATCCAGAACATATTCAAGAGCTTTCTCAGTTTTACCAAACGAAAAGAGATCGATTTAATCAGGCAATTCACAATAGCCGTTTTTTACTAAAACCTTCTCAAGGTACTTATTTCCAAAACCTTGATTACAGTCAAATTCGTCCCGACTTAAACGATGTGGAAATGTGCCAGTTTCTTGCCGAGCAACACAAGATTGTGGCAATTCCAGTTTCGGTTTTCTACGAGCAAGCGCCTGAGTCTTTACGCTTGATTCGATTCTGCTTTGCTAAAAATGATGAGACTCTGCAAAAAGCAGGAGAAATTTTGAATCAATGTTAATAAATTTAGCCACTTAGCACTGTAAAAATACTACAAGTCATTCGCTCCAACTATACTAAGTTGAATATCCGCCCAGCTCAACAAAGAGATGGGCGATGGAGAACACATGCCACCAAGACAGTCCTTAATTCAACAGCAAAATCTATGGAAAACATTTTTTGTTTTCTTGCTACCTTTGATTGCTACCAATATTTTGCAGAACTTGTCAGGAACTATTAACACCATCTTTGTTGGTCAAATGATGGGAGTTGATGCGATTGCTGCCGTCTCGGTTTTTTTTCCTATTTTGTTTTTGCTCCTCGCTTTTATTATCGGGATTTCAACGGGTACTACTGTTTTAGTAGGGCAAGCATGGGGCGCGCAAAATATAGAAAAAGTCCAAAGTGTAGTTGGTTCTACCCTGTTTATGACCATCATTGGTGGAATTATTACCGCGATTATCGGTGTGTTTTTCGCCCATGATATTTTGGAGCTTTTAGGTACAGATCCCAAGGTAATGCATCTTTCTTTGCCTTATGTGCAATGGATGCTGGCAGGTAGTCCACTTCTGTTCGTTTATATTATCTATACCTCAATTTTACGTGGTGTGGGAGACAGTACGACCCCTTTACTGGCCCTTGCTTTAACCAGTGTAATTGGTTTAGTGATTACCCCAATATTACTTAAAGGTTATTTTGGCTTACCTGCTCTTGGGATTATTGCTCCAGCAATCGCAACGATCACGGGTTATGTGGCTATTTTGATTTTTCTCGCGATTTATCTAAATAAGAAAAATCATCCACTTCGCCCGAATCGTCAGCTTCTGCAACATATCCGTCATAATCCAGAACTAAGCAAAATCATATTACGCTTAGGCGTCCCAACTGGTATTCAAATGATTACGACCTCAATGGCGGGTTTAGTTATTGTTGGGTTGGTTAACCATTATGGTTCACATGCTACAGCAGCGTATGGTGCAGTGAATCAGGTGCTCAACTATATTCAGTTTCCAGCGATTTCGATCTCCATCGCAGCCTCAATTTTTGCAGCGCAAGCGATTGGTGCGGGTAAATCAGATCTATTAGCACGAGTAACTCGCACGGCTCTGGGAATGAACTTTTTATTTACAGGTGCCTTAATTGCACTTGGTTATCTATTTTCAAAATATTTAATGGCTTTGTTTATTACCGACCCAACTGTGGTGGTGTTAGGTCAACAGCTGTTATTTATTGTACTTTGGGCAATTTTATTCTTTGGCGCAGGTGCCATTTTTGCATCTATCATGCGTGCGAGCGGCACCGTGACTGTTCCAATGCTGATTAATATCTCTGCCATTTTATTTATTGAAATTCCATGTGCTTACTGGTTTAGCTCAATGTGGGGGCTTAAAGGCATTTGGGTTGCCTATGCCTTGGCATTTGTCAGTCTATGTATTATTCAAGGCTTGTATTATCAATTTATCTGGAAGAAAAAGACGATCAAAGTTCTTATTTAGAACCATCCAAGCCACATAAAAAAAGCCATCATTTGATGGCTTTTTTTAATTTGAATCTTATTTCATCCATTTGGTCACAACGGTTGAAGCACGTTGATATCCTGTTGGGAACAAACGCTGCAATGCATCAAGAAATTTTGCATCACTACCAATCAATAAACGGCGTTTATTTTTCAAAACGGCATCCAGGATTTGACGTGCCGCTTCTTCTGGTGGGGTACGTAGGAACTTATCAAAGTTTTGAATCGATTTAGCTGGGTCCATACCTAAAGTACTCAAGCTATCACTCATTTTTGCAGCTTTAGCAATATTGGTGCGAATTCCCCCCGGATGTACGCACAAAGAACTCACGCCACTTTTTTCAATATCCAACTCTTGGCGTAACGATTCGGTAAAGCCGCGTACAGCAAATTTAGTTGCATTATAGCCAGATTGGGTTGGTTGAGCAGTCAGACCAAATAAGCTCGAGATGTTAATAATGTGCCCATCTTGAGTTTGCTTAATGAACGGTAAAAATTCTTTCGTACCGTACACAACACCCCAGAAGTTAATTCCAACAATCCATTCTAAATCTTCGTAGGTCGCACCTTCGACAGTTGAACCTAATGCAACGCCAGCATTGTTAAAAATCAGGTTAACAGAACCGTGATCTTGCACAGTTTCTTGTGCCCACTGCTTTACTGCTTCACGATCAGATACATCAAGCTTTTTGGTGGTAACAGTAATATTACTGTATGGCTTTAAAAGCTCGACAGTTTGTTGTAATCCTTTTTCATTAATATCACTCAACGAAAGATGGCAGCCTTGTTTTGCCAAAAGAATTGCTAACTGTTGCCCAATGCCAGAACCCGCGCCCGTAATTGCAGCGACTTTGTTTTTAAAATTTTTCATTGTCCATCCTTTGTTTTTCGATATTTGCACAGTCGGTTCATTGCATGTGCAGTTCAGACATCTTCAATATAATTTTGACAATATCCATTGTCAATATAGTACACTGTAATTTCAGATAGAATGGCACAATTCTTCTGAGGGCTTTATCATAGTGAGCATATTTGGCCAAAACCTATAAATTAGGACACCATTCTTTAGGAAACGACTTATTTATGGCGACTAACGACTCAACCAGTAAAAAGAAAACAAAAAGTGTGAGTAAAGAACGTCAGTTCAAAGGGTTATCTCTATCTGAACGTAAAGAGGCACGCCGTGAAAAACTGATTGAAGCAGGTATTGCGACCTACGGAACGCTCGGTTTTTTTTCAGTGACGGTAAAAGATGTTTGCCAAGAGGCAAAACTCACAGAACGTTATTTTTATGAATCATTTAAGAAAAGTGAAGATTTATTCCAAACCATCTTTTTAAAAATGATTGAAGAATTACAGCAAAATCTGATGCAAGCCGTGATTAAAGCTGCACCCGATCCAGAAAAAATGGTCGATGCGGGTTTAAGAGCACTGCTGACCACCTTAAAAGATGATCCAAGATTAGCTCGTATTATCTATGTAGATGCAGTTTTGGTACAAGAGTTACATAATCAGGCCACCATTCAAGAAACGCTTGCGCAATTTGATCGCATGATTCAGGCCTTTGTTATGCTAACCATGCCGCAAATTCAACACCATGAAAATGAGCTCTCTTTAATTGCAACTGGCTTGAATGGATATGTCACTCAAATTGCGATTCGATGGGTCATGGGAGGATTTGAGCAGTCTCTTGAGCAGGTTTTAACCGCATGCCGTATTGTTTTCTTATCCCTATTAGCCCAAGTTTCAAAATAATATTAAAGTTTTTTGACAGCTAATAATCTGAAAAACCGGTTAAGCAATTATGATAATAAGCCATTGAATGAATTTAAGAAGTTTAAAGTTTATATGTCATCATTTGGTCATACCTTTGCCTTGGTTTTGTCACAAATTATTGCTAAATTCAATTTTATAGACTTTTCTGCAATGAAATTGTCATAATTAATCTTTGTAATAAGCCTGTCATAACTACAAAACGGTTCACCGTTAAATCTATAGGATATTGCGCTGTGAAAGATGACTATATTTTAATTGTCGATGATGAGCTCCCTATTCGTGAAATGATCCATACTTCTTTGGACATGGCAGGCTTTCAGTGTTTACAGGCTGAAGATGCCAAACAGGCTCATCAAATTATCGTCGACCAACGTCCGGCGCTTATCTTGCTTGATTGGATGTTACCTGGAGGCGTAAGTGGTGTCGATTTATGTCGCCGCTTAAAACGAGATGAAAACCTAGCAGAAATTCCAGTCATTATGTTGACTGCTCGCGGAGAAGAAGACCACAAAGTACAGGGTCTTGACGCAGGTGCAGATGACTACATGACTAAGCCTTTTTCAACACGTGAACTGGTTTCACGTATTAAGGCAGTTCTTCGCCGTGCAAATGCATTAAGTGGTGAAAAAACAATTGATGCCAATGGTTTAATTCTTGATCCTGTAAGCCAGCGTGTTAGCTTTGGTAACAGTATTTTAGATATGGGCCCAACTGAATATCGCTTACTTGCGTTTTTTATGACCCATCCAGAACGTGCCTATACGCGTGCCCAGTTGCTCGATCAGGTATGGGGCGGTAATGTATATATTGAAGACCGCACTATCGATGTGCATATCCGTCGTTTACGTAAAGTGTTAGAACCTTTTGGTGTTGACCGATTTGTTCAGACTGTACGTGGAACTGGCTACCGTTTCTCAACACGTGCAGATTTAGCCGCAGGTTAACCAAGATTTATGTATGAACCCTACCCCGTCCCTGAACAGGTACGTGAACAAAAGCTTTCTCGCTACAGTAGTTTATGGACGTTTGCCAAACAAGATTTACGGCTTTTATTATTTTTTCTAATTATTGCCGGTTTAGTCGGTTTCGGTATTGGGTATTTCTGGAGCTGTATTTTTATCGCCTTCGTGGTGTTTTTTACACTCCAGTTGCGTTCTTTATATCTGGTCAATGACTGGATTGCGAATAAACCTTATGACGTTCCTCCAAACCTTAACGGGATTTGGGGGGCATTGTTATTTAATGTTTACCGTGCCCAGCGCCAAGAACGAATTGTTCAGGCGGAAATGGTCGGTTTAATTGACCGGGCTCAGTCTTCATTAGTTGCTCTTGCTGAAGCGGTTGTACTCATTGATGACCAACATCAAATCGAGTGGTGGAACCCTGCTGCCGAACGTTTGTTAGGAATCAGCCCTCTCGATCGTGGTCGTAACTTATTAACGATTTTACGTCAGCCGACCTTTATTGAATATTTTAACAATATTGATCAGGCACCTGATGGAATTAAGCTTCACTCAAATTTTGACGATGACCGCTATGTGCAGGTTAAGCTCACAAGATTTGGTGGAGAAAGTCGTTTATTGGTGGCTTACGATGTGACGCGTATGCATAACCTTGAGCAAATGCGTAAAGACTTTGTCGATAATATTTCGCATGAACTTCGTACGCCATTAACGGTGCTCAGTGGTTATATCGAAACCTTTACCGATCAGGAAGATATTAGCCCACGCTGGAAACGTGCATTTGACCAGATGCAATCACAAACTAAACGTATGAATGCGTTGGTCAATGATTTACTACTGTTATCAAATTTAGAAAATAATAAGAAAATTGCAAAAAACCAGATTATTGAAATGCCGAGTTTAATGAATCAATTATTTGATGATGCTCAGGCCTACAATGCCGATTATGGACATACGCTCAATTTACATATTGATAGCCACTGTGACCTGATTGGTTCCGACATAGAAATTGCCAGCGCATTTAGTAATTTAATTACCAATGCCATCAAGTACACGCCAAAAGGTGGAACCATTACCATTGGCTGGCATGATGATGGTGAACATGCATACTTTAGTGTGCAAGACACAGGCATCGGAATTAACCCTAAACATTTGCCACGACTGACTGAACGCTTCTATCGTGTTGATAGCGACCGTAGTCGTCAAACAGGTGGAACAGGTTTAGGCTTGGCAATTGTAAAACATGTGCTGATGCAACACGGCGCTTATTTAGATGTGCAGTCTAAAGAAAACGAAGGATCAACATTTACCGCAGTTTTTCCAAAAGAAAGACTATATAACATGACCTAAATTTGCCCCTCTCACATTCAAAAAGCCGACTTATGAAAAGTCGGCTTTTTTGTATTATTTAAACCAATTTACTTAGAATTCGAGCAATACGATTTTGTCTGATTTTTCTCTATGACATTTAAAAAGTGAGTGGCAAACGTATTACTTTGACGCAGTGCATCACGATGATCTCCACCATCAATCGTTTGATAAATAGTTGGTTTTTTTAATTTACATAGCTGTTGGTAATAAGCAGATGTCCCTCTAGGGTCGACTAAATGATCTTTAGAACCCTGAACAATCATTAACGGTACGGTAGGCACCATATTTTCAATAGACTGCTGTTTTAAATAAGCCAAAAGAGGTTTTAAATCTGCATTAGGGCGAAATATGCTAGAAGGAGACTTCTTCAAATCAGATTGAAGTTCAGATAAACAGCGGCTACGTGCTTGAGTTAGCACCGTATTCATTTCTGGACTGACTAAGTTTTCAGGAACAATGCTTGGTTCTGCTGCTTGTGCTCCCAATAACACAATTGGGAAAAAAGCAGCCACACTAGGTTCTGGGTTCGGATTAGTTTTCACATATTCTGCAATGCCTTCATATTGATAGCCGCCTGGCGCAAGAGCGATTGCCCCTTTTAAATCTAATTCGGGAGCATCTTTTTGACCATAGGCAGACACTGCAATTGCTGCAGCCCCGCCTTGACTATGTCCCATCACCAACCACTGTTTATTAAAGCTCTTGGGCTTAAGCAAATGTAATGCCCGCACTGCATCGACCACCGTATGCAGTTGGCTCTTTGCATTCATATAGGGATGTGCGCCTAATGTGCCTAAGCCTTGATAGTCAGGCGCGACAACTGCATAGCCACGTGCAAGCCAACCATCTAAAGCTTTGGAAGCAACTTCTTGATATGAATGAACTGGCCCACCCACATAGTCGCCCGAAGGTGCACAAGTATCAGCAACTCCAGTCGTACCATGTGCCCAAGCCAGTATCGGCCAGCCATTTTTTGGCGGTGTTCCTTTTGGTAATAAAATAAAAGCCGATGCAACAATAGGTTCGCCCTGAATACCTCGACTACGATAATTGACCAACAAACGCTGATCTGCATGAGGAAACAAATCCGTCACAGCTTGCTGTTCTAGCGACAATATTGAACCCGGTTTTTCGCTCACAATTTGCTTACCCAAATCTGTAATTGGAGCAGCCATAGCAGAACCAGATGCCAAACAAATACTGCTAAATAAAATTTTTAAAAAAGAATTACTTTTTCTAATCAAGGGATTACTCCTCTATTATTTACATTACATCTATTTAAATAATTAATTTATAAAATATAAATTACCATAGAATCTTCTATATTTATATTCAACTCAAAATAATTTACATTTATATAGTCTCTTAAAATCTCATTAAATATATTTTAAAGAATATGTATTATAAATATCGTTGCAAAAATTAATCCAATTTCAATAATAAAAAATATATGCTGATATTTTCTTAATTACGATAGCGATTAAAATGCCAAAACAAAAATTTATACCCTACCTGATTTTTCTTATTCTCGGTTCTCTATCTATCCATAGTTTTGCAGATGTACAAGTATATGGTCCGGGTGGGCCAGCACCTGCTATGAAAGAAGCCGCCAAACAATTCACCAATAAGACAGGAATAGCAGTTCATGTGACTTCTGGTCCTACTACTCAATGGTCTGAAAAGGCGAAACTAGATGCAGATGTTATCTATAGTGGTTCCGAAGCCATGATGTCTGATTTCGAAAATACATTTTCTGAGCAAATTATAAAAGACTCGGTAGAACCTTTATATTTACGCCCCGCAGCGATTTTAGTGAGAAAAGGAAATCCTAAAAATATTAAAGGATTTAAAGACCTCGCTAAATCTGGCGTTAAGGTTTTAGTTACACATGGTGCAGGTCAAGTTGGTATGTGGGAAGATATTGCTGGCAGAACCGGAAATATCCAATTAACAAAAGCTTTTCGAAAGAATATTGTTACCTATGCAGCCAACACAGGTATTGCCAAGAAAAACTGGGAAGAAAATAGCAGCTATGATGCTTGGTTAGTCTTTAATATTTGGGGAGTTAGTAACCCAGATGTTGGACAAATTATTCCTATCGAACCAGAGCTAGTTGTCTATCGCGACACAGGTGTAGCCTTGACTAAACATAGTTTAAAAGATGCCGAGGCTAAACGTTTTGTAGAGTTCTTATCGTCTCAGCAAGGTAATACTATTTTCAAAAAATATGGTTGGACTAAATAATTAAAAAGGGAGCCAAGCTCCCTTTTATTTTTTAAAATTATTCACTCTAGTTCACCTAGAATATATTCGTTTCAAATTAAATATACGCCTACAGCATATAAACTTCCCAGCATTAGACAAAAAGCTGAGCTGACATACCAAAATAAATCACTATTACCAACAAATTTTGACTTTAACCATGGAAAAGCAAAACCACGGATAAGAAACACTGTTGCAACAAGCGACAAAATAATTTTGGTAAAAGGTAATACCTGTACTCCCCTTGCTGCAAAGAAGGCATACATAGAACATATAGTTAGAATTAAGCCCACAGTTATAGCTGTAAAATTAGGATACCAGTGCCCTCTTTCGACCATCTGAACAATACTTTTCCCAGCTCCTAAAAACCGAAAACCATTTGCTCCCCAGAACACACAAACAAAATGAAGTAATGCGGCACAGAATGTTAATAGCGCAGCAAGATATAATAGAACGTTCGGAAGTGATTGCATTAGATTTTATACTAATCAATATATATGAGATTTATTATACTTAATTATAAAATATATAAAACTTATAAATAGTTAAAATAAAATTAACTTGGTATTTAATATTTTAAATACCAAGCTTAGGTCATCTTAATTATTTACTCTCAAACTCTTTAAAATCAGCTTTTCTAATTTTTGCATGGATCCCTTTGGTTTTATCTACTACTTGTGAAACTTCAAAATCAGTTGCGGCACTTAAATAGGCGTACGCTGTCGCTTCATCAATACCGTATTCTTGGTTTAAGAAACGAATGGCTTCACGTGTAGATTTCTTCATCGCTTCATCAAGATCTTCATCAAGTCCCGGTGTAATCCAAAACTCAGCATTTTCAGCTAAAGGTTGTTTTAGCTCTTTGCCCGGTATTTTGTCCTTACCTGCTTTGAGTAAGGTAAATTTCAGTGTGGCGCGGGCTGAAGCTTCTAGTGCCGTTAATGCCACTTCCCCCATCGCCTTGCGCGAAATGACTATCACCCGTATAGAATAATGCACCTTTAACCTGAACAGGATAATACGCAGTTGAACCTGCACCTAGTTCATTAATATCAATATTTCCACCATACATTGCAGGCGGTACAGAGTGAACAGGCTCAGAAGTATTGGCTGCTACCCCCATGATTCCCATAAAAGGATACAGCGGGAAACGTATTGATTTACCAGATTCTGTTTTTAATACACCTTCGTACTCACCTTTAGCATTTTTTTCAATTGGTGTGAAAATTGAGACATTTCCATAGCGTTCAGGATGCTCAGCCGATGCATTTTCTTGCTTTGCTTTTTTAGGAAATTCCCCGACTAAAGCACCTTTACCATGTCGATTTGAAATAACACCGTAAGGTACACGCGGCTCAACTTTAAGTACCTCAACTTTCAAAATATCACCGGGCTGTGCGCCTTCAATTGCAACAGGGCCTGTCACAATATGTGGCCCATCTTTATGAAAATCATGCTTTAAATTTGACTGCGTAATTGTTTTTGCATCTTCCAAGATTTCATTAGATTTGACACCTTTCGATTGAAAGAACTTTTCAGCATTACGCCCTTGGTCTTCAAGCAAACCTTCATGAGAAACCGTGTCAAACGTCACAACACTACCCGACGGAACGGTAAGGACGGGTTTGGCATCCCGATTCGGTAAATAACCCCATGTAATGGTATTTAAAGTAGATGGAACATAATAATTACCTTTATATTCGCCACTTTGAAGTTGAGTAGGTTGTTTTGAAATTTGATTTAAAACTTTAAAATCATTGGCATGAGTGAGTGAAATACAAAGTACAGATAAAACTGAAGCTGTCAGACATTTAACTTTTAACATGATTTCAGAACCTAAAAAATATGAAAGTTACAGTAAAGTCCTGAATAATTAGCAAGTATTGTGCCAAGGCTAAAGTTGTGTAATATCTAAAAAGCGCTTTATGCTTATAAAAAAACTAAATAAATTTTTTAGATTTAATAACTTATCTTCAAATAAAATTAAAACCTCGACTTAAGTCTAACTTAAGTATTTCATTCTATTTTTATTTATTAATTTTTAATCATATTAATATTTTTGCTCTTTTCAGATACATATTTATAGACTAGCTTATATAACGTACTCATTTAGATCACTTAATAATAATTATATTTCTATATAATATAAATCCAAACATAATTATATATTTTACTTTTATATAATTTAAATCAAAAAAAACCCTGAATAATTAAAGTCAGGGTTTACTTGTTTTTAGGGAGCTATATAACGGACTAAACGGTATGTCCCATGCGCTCGCCCATTACAACTACAGACTCAGCTTTAAAACGTTGTTCCCATTCGATCTTATCTTTTTCAAATAAAATAACAGCTGTAGAACCTAAATAAAAACGTCCAAGCTCAGCACCTTTCTCTAGCTTTAACTGATGATGTTGTAATTCGATACGGCCTGAAGGTTTTACCTTGCCTGTTGCCACAGTTTCAATACCAGCAACAATCATCGCACCTACTAGAACAACAGCCATACGGCCAAGTTCAGTATCGAACAAACACACCATGCGTTCATTACGAGCAAATAATCCCGGTACATTTTCAGCAGTGACCTGATTTACTGAAAATAGCTCGCCTGGCACATATAATGTTTCTGTTAATGTCCCGGCAAACGGCATATGAACACGATGGTAATCACGCGGTGATAAATAAACTGTCGCGAACTCACCGTCTTGGAATGGTTGAGCAAGTTGTGGATCGCCAATGAGTTTCTCTACAGAGAAACTTTGACCTTTTGCTTGAAAGACTTCACCCGCAGTAATTTTACCAATTTGGGAAATTGCGCCATCTGCTGGGGACACGATGCTATCTGCATTTTCATCAATCAGACGTACACCTTCTTTTAATGCACGGGTAAAAAAGTCATTAAAAGATTTATATTTCAGAGCATTGCCTTGTTCAGCAATCGATAAATCAATCCCATATTTAGCTTTAAACGCATGAATAACAGCGTTTTTCACAACTGGATTTTCACTCGCAGCAACTTTACCTACCACACGGCTCAATTGATGCTGTGGTACAAGGTTTTGTGCCTTAATAAATAATTCTTTTTTTAATCGAGATGTGAAACTCACGACGGTGATTCTCCAGTAATAATAGGACTATCGAGGCGATTGCCCCATTCACTCCACGCACCATCATAGGCTTTTGCTTCCCAGCCCAAGAGTTTAGCCAGAATATAGGCCAAACCGGAACGGTGATGTGACTGGCAGTACACAACTACAGGTTGTTGTAAATCGAACCCAAGTTGTTCAAGGCGCTGCCGCGTGCGTTCAAGCGGATGCAATTTTAGATGATTTTGACGATTAAGTGCAGTACTCCATTCAAAATGGAGGGCATTTGGAATGTGACCGCCGCGTCGCGCTGCTAAACGGACACCACTATATTCATCACTCGTGCGACAATCCCACAATTGCACACTTTCTCGCTCAACTTGTTTGCGTAACTCTTCATAGTTCACTCGGAACTGCGCAGCATGTGATAAATCAATCTGAATTAAGTCTGTAACAGGAGAAACTTTTTCGACTTCTGCTGTAGTAGGTAAGCCTCCACCTAACCATGCATGGATACCGCCGTTAATTAAACTGGTACGGGTAAATCCTAGGCAATGCAAATTCCAGATTAAACGCCCAGCCCATGCCCCACCTTCATCGTCATAAACCACAACATGATGATTAGGTGAAATATTCAATTTTTCAATCAGTGCTTGCAAACCCGCTTCATCTGGCAAAACACCAGTGGCTTCTTCTTGTTGAGCCACTAACCATTTAGGCTGTAAATGAATGGCATGTGGAATATGGAGTTGTTCATAAACCGATGCACGGCTCAAATCTATAATGCGAATATATTCATTGCCTAAATAAGGCACTAATTCTTCTGCTTCTATTAATAAATCGAGTTTAAAATCAGGGAGTGTCATCGTCATGGTTTCTTTTTATACCAGCTTATTTTCAATCTTAGCATAAGCATATATCTAACAAACTCTGATTTTCTGCTACGCTTTAGCAGAAAATCAGATATTAGCATTCTCACTTTTAAAAATAAAAAATAGTGAGACTACTTTTTACTTAAACCACTTCTTCAAGTTCTTCGATTTCAAAAACCTGACGTAAATAGGCCAAGAAAGTATCGTTGTCAGTCATGGTTTTACCCGGACTATCAGAGATCTTCGCAACTGACTGACCATTACATTCAACCAGTTTCAACACAATATTCAGTGGCTTTTGCCCCATATCGTTGGTTAAATTAGTTCCAATACCGAAACTCACCTGAAAACGATCTTTAAAGTATTGATGCAACTCCCATGCCTTTGGCAAATTAAGGCCATCGCTAAAGGTCAGCATTTTGGTTTTGGTATCAATTTTTAATTTACGATAGTGCGCATAAGCCTTATCACCCCATTCATACGGGTCGCCACTGTCATGACGTAAGCCATCAAATAGTTTGGCAAAATACAGGTCAAAGTCGCGTAAGAAAGCATCCATCCCTACCACATCAGTTAGGGCAATTCCTAAATCTCCACGGTACTCTTGTACCCACGTTTCTAAAGCAGCTTTTTGGAAATCACGCAAACGTACATCAAGTGCCTGAAATGCTTGTAGGAATTCATGTGCCATAGTCCCGATCGGTGTAATGTTAAGCTCTTTAGCCAGCAACACATTACTTGTACCACGGAACACATTTGGTACAGTTTTATGAAATGCTGCTACTACATGTTTTTGCCAATCAAAACTATAACGACGACGTGTACCAAAATCAGAAACTAAAAACGGTGGATCGTTTGGCTGTTGAGATTTTTCATATTGCTGAATCAAATCGAGTTTTGCTTGTAAACGGCGTTCGCCTTCAGCCCAAACTTGATCTGTTTTGATACGGCTAAAATACAACTCGTTTACAATGGCTAGGACAAAAATCTCGAACATCATCGCCTGAACCATCGGTCCTTCAATATGAATATCTAAACGACCTTCGGCATCAATACTAGCCTGAATAAAACGACGTTTGAGTTGGAATAATTCTAAGTAATCGACAAAGTCGCTTTTAATAAATCGTAATTTTCTTAAATATTGTAGCTCGTCTTCTTTATATTTGAGATTACATAAATGGTCGAGTTGCTCGTTTAAGTCATCCAAAATATCCACTAATGGATAGACTGTATCTTCTAAGTTTCTGCAACGAAAATGATAGACACTATGTGTTTGTGGGAATTTATGCAGAACCACTTGTAGCATCGTAAATTTGTACAAGTCTGTATCTAGTAAAGAATGGATAATTGGAGACATAGTCAATGATTATTCGCTTGCTTCTTAGCATTAAAGCATATTTTTATGGATGAATTACGAGGTTTTATACCATTGTTGCAGTTCCATGAAATTTCCTTTTAAAAATCATTTAATTTAAATTCTGCTAAACTACGTTAATTCAATTAATTATAGAAATTTGCTTTAACTATGCGCGCTTTAATACAACGAGTTCTTGAAGCTAAAGTGGTTGTAGACGGTGAAACTACAGGCGAAATCCAACACGGCCTACTGGTGTTTTTAGGCATTGGCCGAGATGATACTTTGGCTATTGGTCAAAAGCTTATTGATAAAATTTTGAAATATCGAATTTTTGATGATGAACAAGGCAAAATGGGCTGGAACGTGTCTCAAGCAAATGGTGGAATCTTGCTTGTGTCACAATTTACCTTGATGGCACAAACACAAAAAGGTCTGCGTCCAGACTTTGGCCCAGCAATGCCACCTAGCGACGCAAAAGCGTTATACGAACAATTGGTTGAATATGCACATTCTCAATTTGAAAACGTTCAAACCGGAATTTTTGCTGCGGATATGAAAGTTCATTTGATTAATGATGGTCCGGTGACATTCAATCTAGAAGTCGAAGCATAAATATAAAAAAACTCCCAAAATGGGAGTTTTTTTTTAGCTGGATATTAACGTCCAGTTTTCTCTTTAATAAAAGCACGTGCCTGACGTACTTTATCTTTTACTGGTTTTGGTAACTTAGGCGGAATGAGCTTAGCAACTTGGTTGAACCACACCAATAGGCTGAAGTCACCTTCCATTTTAATGCTACCGTCTTGCATACCCGTCATAAATGCTGTTGGGTCACCTTTGATCAAAGTTTTTACACCTTGCTCACTGTCTGCAAATTGCAAAATAAAATCAGCTTTTTCAGGTGCGCCTGCAACGGTATCAATCTGACCATTATTAATAATGATCTGACGTGCAACACCTAAATCTGTACCGATCTGAATACGGAATGCGCGGTCATGAATCAGTTCAATAAACTTAGGGCTAGTACGCGCCAACTGCTTCATACGCAGCACTAAACCTGCTACCAACAAATCTAATGGGTCTGTACTGACATCAACAAGAGGTAACTTGACTACAGGTATGGAAGAAAGTTTCATGAACATTCACGCCTATTGTATTTTTATGAAAACTTTAGAGCAAAACTTAGCAAGGACATACCATTGCCTGTGTTTTATGCATCAATTGATATTTTTTAGCTGGCAACGCAATCTAGATGAAACGTCAACAGACCCATCTATCGTAGCATAACTGGCTATTTTTTAATAAATGCTTTGTATAATAAAAATCACGTTTCGTAAATGAAAAAGGCATGCTGTGCATACCTTTTTACCGTTAGATAACAATTTAATTATCGGCTAGAACATTGCTGCTGATCATCTTCATATACTGGCGTGTGTTCTATATATTGGCGATTTGCCAATGCCTTTTGTGCTTGTTTATCCTCACGTAACAAAATAAATGTAACCATTACCATCGCTAGACTTAATGCAGTTAAATAACTATATGTGACTGGCATTTCAAAAGTGACTTGAACTCCAAAACGGACCACTTCCAATAGCCCCCAAAAGAACATCCCTGCAAGCATAAAACCAAGCCAACGACGGTAAGGAGAAAAGAAAACAGCAACAAGCGCGACAGCAATTAAGCTGAATCCGGCGATAGCGGCAAAATTCGCTGTTACCATAGAAACCTCCGTCTTAATGAAAACGTCTAAAAACATTCGGTCTTTAATACCCGACCTCATTCCAAAAACAACTTTAATTCATGATTTGTGTTGAAGCTTACGATGCATTATGGATGTTTTTTTTTAGAAAAAAAGACCCGTTTTTTCTTAATGCGACATACTTTGTCGCAACATTCTTTTGTCATTACATTTTTGTAAAATTCAAAAAGTTCGATTCCCTATATGGCATCAATTCTGGCGTGTCATTACAAAAAAATATGCTGTTTTTAAGGACCAAAATAAGTTTTTTTCAGATTTTTTTATTGCCTTTTTTCTGTGCAAAATTTTGTCATAACTTGCTTGTTTTTATGACTATTCTGCATAAAAAAAGCGCTACTCTGAAGTAGCGCTTAAAGCTTATCCATATAGGTTAAGCACGATTTAAATCTTTATCATGCATACCGAGTAAATAAAGCACACCATCTAAACCAACACTTGAAATCGCTTGATTTGCATTTTGGCGTACTAATGGTTTTGCACGATAAGCGACGCCTAAACCTGCAATCGCAAGCATCGGTAAATCGTTTGCACCATCGCCTACGGCCATCGCTTGCTCTAAAGAAATCCCCATTTTATTCGCAAGTTCGCGTAATAACTCAGCTTTACGGGCACCATCAACAATTGCACCTTTTACTTCGCCTGTTACGAAGCCGTCTTGCACATCTAAAATGTTAGCGTGAACTTCATCAATACCGAGTTTGCCTTGTAAATATTCAGCAAAATACTGGAATCCACCAGATAAAATTGCTGTTTTATAACCAAGTGCCTTTAAGGTCGAGATAAGACGTTCTGCACCTTCGGTAATGGTTAAACGCTCTGCAATTTTAGGTAAAACAGCAGCATCAAGCCCTTTTAATAATGCAACACGTGCACGGAAGCTTTGCTGGAAATCAAGCTCACCTTGCATCGCTCTTTCAGTAATTTCAGCAACTTGTGCGCCTACCCCTGCTTCAATCGCCAACTCATCAATCACTTCTTGTTCAATTAATGTTGAGTCCATATCGAAACACACCAAACGGCGATTACGGCGATAAGCGTTGTCTTCTTGAACAGCAACATCGATATTTAGTTCGCTTGAAAGAAGTAAACATGCAGCACGCATGGCTTGTGCATCTAAAGTTGGGCCGCTACTTAAACCAAACTGTACACAGGCACGACGTGGAAATTTGTTATCTCCTTCGAAGTCTACACGACCTGATAAACGTGTTACCGTTTCGATGTTAAAGCCTTGGCTAGACACAATTTTTGTAACTGCTTGTAAGTGTGCCGCAGTGAGTTCTGGGGCTAAAGCCGTGACGATATAACGAGTACGTCCGCCTTCACTTACCCATTGATCGTATTCTGCGCCCGTGATTGGTTTAAAGCGCACTGTTAAGCCAATATCATGTGCTAAAATCAGAATCTCTTTCATTGCCAATGCGGTCGCAGTTTCATTATCAGAAGCGACCACAATGCCTAATGTAAGTTGATTATGAATAACAGCCTGACCTACATCCAGTATTTGCAATGAATGTACGGATAGTACTTGCATTAATCGGGTAAACTGGTTTGGTTGGTCCGGTCCTAAAAAGGATATAAGAATGATTTCTCGCATGAATTGACTCTAGTCTGAGTGACAACTATTGTAAGAATCATAATCGAATTTCAATATAATTGCCTTGGAAGTTTAACTTGATTGCGCCTAGACAAGGGCTATTTGCTAGCCTACTGATCGTTAGTTTTGCATTGCATACCTTTTTATTGGTCATTGCAACGACACACCAGCTTAATGAAAACCGTGCGAGTCAAGGTCAGCTCATGACCAGTCAGCTCGTTGCAGACAGCTTATCTGAGCTTGAACCTGCTAATACGGTGTCTTTAGCTCTGATTGCCAATCGCTATGCGACCAATCCAAGTGTTGCGTCTATTCGCATTCTTGATGCGAACAAACAGGTTCTAGCAACGAGCGGAATTTCAAAAACCCGCCAAGGCGAAATTTTTGCTCGTGATGCCCTTCAAAATGAAAAGAAAGTGGGATCTATCGAAGTTACGTTGATTCAGCCAAGTATTGGAGAAATTCTTCGTACTCAATGGCTTGCAATTTTAGCTTCTCTGTTTTTGCATGTTTTATTGTGGCTTTCCTATCGCGCGATTGCTCGTCCCACACGAAGCGAATATTTTGCACGCATTAATGAAGAAAACCGCTTGAAGCATGAAATTCAGCAGTTAACTCAAGCATTGGCTCTAGAAAAACAAAATACGGTAACCTTGGTTGCACAAGCTCAGCAACAAGCTAAAGCGAAACCAGCAGCTCGCCAACAAGCCAAAAAAACTTCAGATTCAGCTGACCAACATACGTTGGCACTCAATATTCAGTTTTATGACCCTAAACAGTTATTAAGCAGTGTTAACCAATCGGTATCTGTTCCTTATTTCAAACTCTGCCAGCTCTTTTTAAACAAGAGTATTGAGTTATGCGTTAAGCATTACCAATTGAAACTCACAGATATTGAAGTAGTAGATGAGTTTAATGCCGAAGGCGCGACACTTGCGATTTCAACCTCTCATACGCATGCCGTAGAATGTCTGCTTATGATTGGAACCGTATTCCAATTACTTTCAGATGTTTTATATAAACGTTACCGTGAAGATAAACGTTTTGCACTGCAAACTCGTAGTGCAACATGTAATGCTGTAGAAGCTATGCAAATCGATGCAAAAGAAGCTGCTCAACGTTTAGCACAGCATCTTCACGCTAAAGAATCTGCTTTATATCTTGAGAATGAACAGCTCAAGGCGATTCAAGACAGCTATCAACTTGTTGCAATGCCAAACCCAAGCAATGTGATGACACGTCATGCATTTATGATCAATGGTATGAATGCAGAATGTGCTGAACTTGCTCAAAATATCCGGACTGAAATTTTAATGGGGAAAAAATCAATCCCACAAAATGATAGTCCAAGTAGTGCAGCTTCATAAAAAGTAACTACGCGCATCAGAACCTAGCCTTTTGGCTAGGTTTTTTTATTTAAATTCATAGCTTTTATTTAAAACTACTCCTTTTTCTTATGATTTATTTGTATAAATAAATCTCGATCTATTCTTAGATGTCACAAATTTGGATAAATCAGAATCATAGGCAAAATTCTCTAAACAGCGTAAACTATGCAAAATTTATTAAATAGAAATTGTCTTACGACAAAAAAAGGTGAAAGCGAATGCCGCTGAGTCGTGTTGAAGATCTTGTCGCCGATATTCGTGCAGGCAAAATGGTTATCTTGATGGATGACGAAGATCGCGAAAATGAAGGTGATCTTGTCATTGCAGCAACGCATGTTCGTCCTGAAGATATTAACTTCATGATTACCCATGCACGTGGTCTAGTTTGCCTAACGCTAAGCCGTGAGCGCTGTAAACAGTTAAACCTTCCATTGATGGTTGACCAAAACGGTGCTCAGCACAGTACAAACTTTACCTTATCAATCGAAGCCGCTGAAGGGATTACCACAGGTATTTCAGCAGCAGAGCGTGCACATACAATTCAAGCTGCTGTCGCAGCGCATGCAAAACCAACTGATATCGTACAGCCGGGTCATATTTTCCCGTTAATGGCTCAACCAGGCGGTGTTTTACATCGTGCAGGCCATACCGAAGCAGGTTGTGATTTAGCTCGTTTAGCAGGCCTTGAACCGGCTTCTGTCATTTGTGAAATCATTAATGAAGATGGCACAATGGCACGCCGTGCAGATTTAGAAATTTTTGCTGAGAAGCATGGCTTAAAAATTGGTACAATTGCGGACTTGATTCACTACCGCATGACTAATGAGCAAACGGTTGAACGTCTGGATCAAAAAACCATTCAAACAGAATATGGTTCATTTGAACTTTGTCGTTATCGTGAGATTGGTAACCCGGACATTCATTTGGCTTTAGTTAAAGGCGAGCCAAAAGAAGGTATTACAACAGTACGTGTGCATGGTTTTAGTCCAATTCGCGATTTGCTTAAGCTAAATAAAGCTGATGGTGAACCTGCGTGGAACTTAGACCGTGCCCTACAGACGATTGCAGCGAGTGATCGCGGTGTTTTAGTCTGGATCGGTCAAGATCATTTGCAAGACTTGGGACCAGCGTTGGATGATTTAAATAAGCCAAAACCGGTGAAATCCAATGCAGCACTTTCACATCAATATCAAACCATTGGTGTCGGTGCTCAAATTTTGCGTGACTTAGGTGTTGAAAAAATGAAGCTTCTTAGCTCACCATTACGTTTCAATGCTTTATCTGGCTTTAATTTAGAAGTAGTGGAATATGTCACTGCTGATCAAATCACAACGAAATAATCGAGGTTGCTATGGCAATTCGCCGTATTGAAGGTTTATTACATCTCGCAAGCGAAGGTCGTTATGCGATTTTAGTGGGTCGTTTCAACAGCTTTGTTGTTGAACACTTATTGGATGGTGCAATCGACACATTAAAACGTCACGGTGTAAATGAAGATAACATTACTGTTATTCATGCTCCTGGCGCATGGGAACTCCCGATTGTTGCTAAAAAATTAGCTACATCAAACCAGTTTGATGCCATTATCGCACTTGGCGCAGTTATTCGTGGTAGCACACCACACTTTGACTTCGTTGCAGGTGAATGTGCAAAAGGTTTAGGTGTAGTGGCGTTAGAAAGCAGCTTGCCTGTCATCAATGGTGTATTAACTACTGATAGCATCGAGCAAGCCATCGAACGTTCAGGTACAAAAGCAGGAAACAAAGGTAGCGAAGCTGCATTGACTGCTATTGAAATGGTTAATTTATTAAAGGCAATTTAAAGCATGTCTCAAACACTGCAAGCCGCTTATGCAGCAAAACGTAAAGCACGTCGTTTTGCTGTACAAGGTATTTATGAGTGGCAAATGAGTCACAACCCTGTACATGAAATCGAAGCACGCACCCGTGCTGAAAATGCAATGCACAAGGTAGACTTAAACTACTATCACGAACTGCTAACACAAGTGATTGCACAGCACGAAGATCTTGATGCATTACTTATTCCGGTTCTTGACCGTGAACTTAGTGCACTTGATGGTGTAGAGCTAGCAACATTACGCTTGGGTGCTTACGAGTTACGTGATCATTTAGAAGTACCTTACCGAGTAGTTCTAGATGAAGCTATTGAACTCGCTAAGCACTTTGGTGGAGCAGATAGCCATAAATATATTAATGGCGTTCTAGATCGTTTAAGTTCAACACTACGTAGTGCTGAAAAACAACAAGCAAACTAATAGGTTTGAAGTTGATATGGCTGAGTTTTCTATTATTGACCAGTACTTTAACAGACAATCTTATACAGATGTCACCTTGGGTATTGGAGATGACTCAGCCTTAATTACCCCTCCCGTAAACCAACAATTGGTGATCTGTGCAGATACACTCGTTGCTGGACGTCATTTTCCTCTTGATACTTCTGCCCATGCGATTGGCTGGAAAAGCGTAGCTGTCAATCTTTCAGATATTGCTGCCATGGGGGCAAAACCGCATAGTATTTTACTTGCGCTCAGCCTACCCACAATTGATCATGAATGGCTTGAAGGATTCAGTCAGGGAATTTATGACTGCTGTAATCAATTTGGGGTTGCTCTCATTGGTGGAGACACGACCCAAGGCCCTCATCTCACCATTACTGTTACGGCCATGGGCTGGATTGAAAGCGGACAAGCCGTGTTACGTTCAGGTGCCAAAGTCGGTGACTATGTTTGTGTGAGCGGTCAAGTTGGTGATGCAGCTTATGGTTTACAGCACCTAGGTCATCCATTACAAAAAAGACTGGACTACCCGACTCCACGTTGTCAACTTGGACAACAGTTGAAGGGATTAGCATCTAGTATGATTGATATTTCTGATGGATTAGCCCAAGATTTAGGCCATATATTAAAAGCTTCAAAGGTCGGTGCCCGATTACTTTTAGAAAAGTTACCGATTGATTCAACGCTAGAAGAATTACCAGAACAGCAGCGCTGGCAATATGCTTTGGCCGGTGGTGATGATTACGAGTTATGTTTTACAATAACACCGCAAAATTATGAAAAACTTTTGCAAAAACAACTAGACATTAAGATTACAATGATCGGAGAGATCGTTGAGCAAACACAACTAACTTTTGAGCACTTGGGTTCAGATTACCCATTGCAAATTCATGGATACCAACACTTTGCATAAGCCACCGATTCATTTTAAGGACATGTCTTGGTTCAACCGCTGCATCGTTTTCTGTGGAGTTGGTTTCGGATCTGGTCTCGCACCTAAAGCTCCCGGTACTTTTGGCTCTGCCTTTGCCCTACTCTTCATTCCAATCTGGTTATCGCTTGGCTTTAACTTAAGCTTGATCGCTATCCTCATCATGTCCTTGGTGGGAATTTATATTTGTGGTCAAACTGCAAAAGTTATTGATGTACACGATGATGGTCGAATTGTGTGGGACGAGTTTGCAGGTCAATCTATTACCTTTCTTCCTCTGCTTTATTTACAACAAATGAATTGGATGTGGGTGATTGGGGGATTTATATTATTTCGGATTTTCGATGTTTGGAAACCTTGGCCTATACGCGTTATTGATCGTCAAGTGCATGGTGGTTTTGGTATTATGCTTGACGATATTATTGCCGGTGTATGGGCTGCTCTTTGTACACTAATTATTATCCATTTGAGTTAAATCATTAGAGTTATACATGTCAACTACCGTCATTATTCTTGCTGCTGGCAAAGGAACGCGTATGCGTTCTCAGCTTCCTAAAGTACTACAACCTTTAGCGGGTCGCCCACTTTTAGGACATGTCATTCAAACAGCAAAAAAAATACACGCAGAAAATATTATTACGATTTATGGACATGGTGGTGACCACGTCAAACAAACTTTTGCACAAGAAAAGATTCAATGGGTTGAACAAGCAGAACAATTAGGTACAGGTCATGCGGTACAAATGACTTTACCAGTACTTCCTAAAGACGGTATTTCATTAATTCTTTATGGTGATGTACCTTTGGTACGTCAAACAACGCTAGAGCAACTTGTTGAAGTTTCAAATAAAACGGGCATTGGCATGATTACTTTACATGTCGACAACCCGACAGGTTATGGTCGTATCGTTCGTCAAGAAGGTAAGATTCAAGCGATTGTTGAGCATAAAGATGCAACAGAAGCTCAGCGTCAGATTCAAGAAATCAACACAGGTATTTACTGTGTTAGCAACGCAAAACTTCATGAGTGGTTGCCTAAACTTTCAAATGAAAATGCGCAAGGCGAATATTATCTAACTGACATCGTAGCAATGGCTGTTGCAGATGGTCTAGAAATCGCATCTATTCAACCAGAACTCGCTTTTGAAGTTGAAGGCGTCAATGACCGCTTACAACTTGCTGCACTTGAACGTGAGTTCCAGCAACAGCAAGCAAAAGAGCTTATGCAACAAGGCGTAACTTTTGCAGACCCTGCACGCTTTGACTTACGCGGTTCTGTGAAAGTTGGACATGACGTTCGTATTGACGTAAATGTGATTATTGAAGGTGACTGTGAACTGGGCGATTTTGTAGAAATCGGCGCTGGTTGTATTTTAAAGAACACCAAAATTGCAGCCGGAACTAAAGTTCAAGCCTATAGCGTTTTTGATGGTGCAGTTGTAGGCGAAAATGCTCAAATTGGACCATTTGCACGCTTACGCCCAGGCGCGAAATTGGCAAATGAAGTACATATCGGCAACTTTGTTGAAGTTAAAAACACAACGATTGGATTGGGCAGTAAAGCCAACCATTTCACTTATTTAGGTGATGCAGAAATCGGTGCTGAATCGAATATTGGGGCAGGTACGATTACTTGTAATTACGACGGTGCAAATAAACACAAAACCACTATTGGCGATGCCGTTTTTATCGGTTCTAATAGCTCGCTGGTTGCTCCGGTAACCATTGGGAATGGCGCAACAGTTGGTGCGGGTTCTGTGATTACGAAAGATGTAGCCGAACAAAGTCTCTCCTTTGAACGTGCGCAACAAATTTCAAAAGCAAATTATCAACGTCCCCAAAAGGTTAAAAAATAAGAGGATTGAAGTATGTGTGGTATCGTCGGAGGCGTTGCACAGCGTTGTGTAACCGAGATTTTAATTGAAGGTTTAAAACGTCTTGAATACCGCGGTTATGATTCTGCGGGTGTTGCTTTATTGAATAACCAACAAATTTTACGTGAGCGTCGTGTAGGTAAAGTAATCAATCTTGCAGATGCAGTGACTGAACACCAACTTACAGGAGCTATCGGGATCGCACATACCCGTTGGGCAACACACGGTAAACCAACTGAAAATAATGCTCACCCGCATATGTCTGGTAAGGTTGCTGTTGTACATAACGGTATCATTGAAAACTACCAAGAATTAAAAGACGACCTTCAAGCTTTAGGTTATGTTTTTACTTCTCAAACAGATACTGAAGTTGTTGCACACTTAGTTGCTGAAGCTCTAAAAAGCACAGGTAGCCTTTTAGATGCTGTTGAAACTGTTGTACCTCAGCTTAAAGGTGCTTACGCGCTAGGTATTATCCATAGCGATTATCCAGATGAACTGATTACTGTACGTGAAGGTTCACCACTCGTGATTGGTGTAGGTATTGGTGAAAACTTTATTAGTTCAGACCAACTTGCACTTTTGCCTGTAACTAACCGCTTTATGTACCTTGAAGAAGGCGATATTGCACGTCTTACACGTACTTCAATTGAAGTATTTGCAAATGGCGAACGCGTTGAGCGTCCAGTACGAGAGCTTGACGCAACTGTAAGTAGTGCATCAAAAGGTGAATACAAGCACTACATGCTCAAAGAAATTTATGAGCAACCAGAAGCAATCAAGCAAACGATTTCTCAAGCGCTTGATGGCAATAGCTTACGTGATGATTTCTTGAAAAATGCTGATGCAGATTTCAACAAAATTCAAAGCGTACAAATCATTGCGTGTGGTACAAGTTACCACTCAGGAATGATTGCGAAATATTGGTTTGAACAACTGATTGGCGTGCCTTGCCAAGTTGAAATCGCGAGTGAATTCCGCTATCGCACCCCTGTAATTGTTGAAAATACACTTTATATTTGTATTTCACAGTCAGGTGAAACTGCCGATACTTTAGCGGCACTACGTGAAACTCAAAAGCGTGCAAAAGCAAACAATATCGATATTCAGACTTTGACTATCTGTAACGTTGCTACGTCTTCAATGGTTCGTGAAACTGATCACCACTTATTGACGCTTGCTGGTCCTGAAATTGGTGTTGCTTCAACTAAAGCGTTCACGACTCAGCTCGCTGCGCTTATGTTGTTAATCTTGAAAATTGGTCAAGTAAAACAACGTATTAGCCCTGCTCTTCTTGAAGAAATTACGCGTGAGCTATGGCACAGCCCGAAAGTTATTCTTGATACGCTTAAACATGATCCAGAAATTTTGCGTTTGTCTGAATTATTCGTTGAAAAAAATCACTGCTTATTCTTAGGCCGTGGCACGAATTATCCAATCGCATTGGAAGGCGCATTAAAGCTAAAAGAAATTTCATATATTCATGCAGAAGGCTATGCAGCTGGTGAGTTAAAACACGGCCCATTAGCACTTGTTGATAATGAAATGCCGATCGTAATTCTTGCTCCAAATGATGAAATGCTTGATAAGCTAAAATCGAATATGGAAGAAGTTCAAGCACGTGGTGGTGAGCTATTTGTTTTCGCTGATGAAAATAGCGGAATCAATGGAAAAGACCGTCAACACGTTGTACATATTCCAGCAGTAAACGAATGGCTAGCTCCAATTGTTTATAGCGTACCAGTTCAGTTGTTGTCGTATCACGTTGCTGTATTACGTGGTACAGACGTTGACCAGCCACGTAACTTGGCGAAGTCAGTAACTGTAGAGTAATTCAAAAAATATCATTATTAAGGCATCACCTGCTTTAATAATTGATTGATTAAGCCCGATATGTATAACTGCATATCGGGCTTTTTTATTGCATTCATATCGCTACACAGACGCTTTTGCGTGTAAGAGAATCTAGTTTGATAGTAGAAAACTCCCCCTAGGCCCCTGAGTCACAATGGACTTTTACTTTTGCGCTGATTTAAAGTTTGAGAGATCATTGCGACACAGAGATAAAGGAGCTAAGCGAAATACTTAGCCCATTTCAGTTTTGTTGCAGTGTTGAATGCTGCTGAACAAGTTAGGGGCAAAGTCCTGTGGGAGAAAAGGACTTTGCAAGCTGGTGTGTTTTAAACGTTGCACGATTTGAGGTGAATACACTTGCGCGAGCTGTTGGCAAACACAATCGCAACTGGCTTGCATGTGTTCATCTGATAAACAAATTCTTTTAAATTACTGCTGAGCGTTCGCATCATCATTTGTAATACTGTAAGCACCGACCACAAGGTTTAAAAAACAATATAAATTTATGAAGTTTCATATTATTCTCATGATTATTTATATCTTTAGATAAAATAAAAATATAATTAATTCAAATATTAAAATAATTTTTAAATAATAATTAATCCTCCCATAAAAAACAGGAAAATAAAATAATTAAAATTTTAAAATAAAAATAATTTATAAATTTAAAAAATCAGATCGCAGAAAATCCATATTTTAAATAAATAAAATTATTAACTAAGAGAGAAAAATGAGTTTGAATAATGGCATGGCCAACTCCTTAAAAATGGAGTCCTACCACCAGATCACCGCGAATTAATTTATGGTGGCAGAACGAAAGAGGGTTGACAGACTGGTGCCCATAGAGACCAGCACGCACGGGGCGTCCCCCTTCCGTCCTACCGCAAAGAAAGGGGACGCAAGGGTCTAACGACTTATAGTAGAACTATAATCCGCTATGGGGACTTACGGTCTGTCAAAACCGTCTGGCAATGTAGGCCAGCAACGAGATAATAATCGGTATAATAAAGAACGTCAATTTATTTTAATAAAAAAGTTTAAATATAATAATTTTATTCATATTTAAATAATATTACTGTCTTTATTATATTTATGGCTTTTAATTAAATTTAAAATATAAACATGAGTTATATATATTTAGTTAATAAAATAGATTGATCGTTAATTCTAATTTAATAGTTTGTATAAATATATACGATGAGAAAAGTTAAGTATAAAAAATATCTTAATCTAGGTACTCTGAGCTTAGAGTTTTGTAATTGAGATTTTTTGATAGTGACTCTAAAAGTTAGATCAAGTTATTTTGAGTTTTTATAGCCATAAATCTGATTATAAAATTGAAATACTTATAAATTTCATATACTTTAAATTGTTTAAAATTCACTCAAAAATAGTAACAATAAGATAGGTAAAACATGATTTCTTTAGAGCTTTTCATTACATTTTTAATTACTACAATTATTTTTGCTTATATTCCGGGTCCAGCAATGCTGTATACCGCTGCACAGACGCTTTCTCGTGGTAGAAAATCTGGTTTGATGGCTGCATTTGGAATTTTCGTAGGAGGTTGTTTTCATATCATAGCGGCGTCTTTAGGCTTAACGACCATCTTTCAAATCATTCCAAAACTCTATGATATTATTAAAATTTTAGGTGCTTTGTATTTAGTTTGGTTAGGCATTAAATTAATTAGATCGACCTCGTCCCCGACTCTTCAGCAAAATGTTGAAAATGGTCAGTTATCTTTGAGGCAGAGCATTCTGGTCGAAGTTTTAAACCCTAAAACCGCTATTTTTTATATCGCTTTTTTACCTCAATTTATTAATACCTCATTAGATTTTCCAGTTTGGTCTCAGTTCATCATTTTAGGGCTGATTGTGAATCTGATCTTTGTTTCTGCTGATGTGGTTTGTGTGTTTTTAGCCAATTACATTAGTCAAAAATTAACTAAATCGAAGAAGCCCCAAAAATCTATGTTAGTGATGGGTGGACTCATTTTTATGGGGCTAGGCGTTTTTCTTGGCTTTAAAAATCAGTAGTTTCTACAGGTAAATGTTTACCTAACAAAGAAAAAGTAACGTCCGCAACTTCCAACGGGTCTGAACTGGTCCAAATAATATGATTTCCCTCATTTGGACTTTCAGAACTTAAATGATATTGATTGAGCTGCCGAATTAATTGCGCTGTTACAGCTTCCGAAGGCTCAATAATTTGGATATCACGACCTACAATTTCCTGAATCGTGTCTGAGACAAATGGATAGTGTGTGCATCCTAAAATAATCGTATCGACTTTTTGCTCGACTAACGGCGCCAAAATATTTTCTAAATAATCCTTAACTTCCGCGGTATGTGCTTTGCCCGTTTCAATTTTTTCGGCCAAACCAATACAAGGTACTAAAGACACTTTGATATTTTGTGCGTAAGTTTCGATTAAATTCTTGAGATTTTTTCCCTTAACCGTCGTTGCAGTTGCCAAAACCGCAATATGCTTACTTTGAGTGATTGCCACTGCGGGTTTTACGGCGGGTTCTATGGCAATAAGTGGCACATTAATTTGCGCTCTAATCGTTTCAATCGCTACAGCGGTCATGGTGTTACAAGCAACCACAATCGCTTTGCAATTCCCGTCATTTATAAGATTTGAGATTAAGTGAGTGGTTCTTGAAACAATCCAGTCGCTTTCTTTGTCTCCATACGGGACATATTTCGAATCAGCGAAATAGATAATATCTTCATTCGGAAGAGCCTGCCGAATATGCTTAAAGAGAGACAACCCGCCTAAACCAGAGTCAATCATTCCAATCGGGTTGTTATTGTTATTCATTGTTTGTCCTGTATTTCATATATTTAGAAAAATTCTTTCATGGTTGCCAAGTCATTGAGCACGACTTTGGGCTGAATGGTTTTTAATTTTTCAGCCGATGTATAACCCCAACCTACCGCAGCAAAATCAATGCCTGCTTTATGTGCAGCTTCGCCATCAGTCGTTTGGTCTCCGACATAAATGGCCTGCTCTTTATTTAAATTCAAAATATTGAGAACACGCTTAATTCGTTTAGCTTTGCCAAATATAGACGAGCCACCATCAATATGGCTAAAAAGTTCACATAGTTCTGTACCGAGAATACTTTGACAGTTTTCTTTAGAGTTTGAAGTAATAATTGCGAGCGTATATCCCCGATTATGTAGTTCAATTAAGTGGTCCCGCATGCCTTCAAACATGTAAACTTCTTGGTCTCTTTCTTTCATTAAACGAATGAAATCTTTGGCAATCCAAGGCAGTTTCCACCTAGAAACATTCATCTCTTTCATAATTTCTTTTGGTGAAAGATGTTTGTACTGCTCTACTTCATGTAGCTCTACAGATTTAAATTTATGTTTCTTGGCAAGCTGATTTAAAGCACCTAAAAAGAAGCTAAAGGAGTCGACTAAAGTACCGTCCATATCAAAAATAATAGCTTGGTATTCTTTTAAAGATTTTTCCATTTTAAAGTTCTGAAATAAAATATATTTTTTATAATTATATTCTGTTTTCTATTGGTTTTTAAATCAGGCCCAATGAGGACCTGACCTAAATTTTGATTTTTATTTTAAGCTGCCGCTTTTTGTTCCTTAATCCAATTTTTAATACGTGCATCCAGAATATTTAAAGGCAATGTTCCTGCATTTAAAATCATGTCATGGAATGCTTTGATATCAAAACGGTCTCCAAGCTCCTGTTTGGCGAGCTCCCGTAGCTCTAAAATTTTCAGTTGTCCCATCTTATATGCTAATGCTTGGGCAGGAATAGCAATATAGCGATCTGCCTCTGCCTGAATATCTGGTTCATCTAACGCGGAATGTTCTCTCATAAAATCAATCATTTGCTGACGGGTCCATTTTTTATAATGTACCCCAGTGTCAACCACTAGACGACAAGCACGGAACAAATCACTCGATAGTCTTCCATAGTCTGAAAGCGGGTCTTTATAGAAACCAACATCTTTACCCAATTGCTCTGCGTAAAGTGCCCATCCTTCAATATAAGCTGTATGGTTGGGTTGCTTTCGGAACATCGGTAAATTTGGCAGATTTTGGGCAATATCAATCTGCATATGGTGCCCAGGAATCGCCTCATGATAAGCGGTCGCTTCCATTGATATTTTGGAACGTTCAGAGAAGTCGCCAGTATTTACATACACCTGTCCGGGACGTGAACCATCAGGCGTGCCTTGGTGATACTCCGCACCTGCCGCTTCTTTTTCTCGATATTGCTCTACAGGTAAAACTTCGACTTTATTTTTTGGTAATAAACCAAAGAGCTTCGGCAACTCTGGCTGCATTTGGGCAATATATCCTCGATAAATCTCTAAAATTTCTTCACGGGATTTGGGGAAAACAGCGGGATTTGTTTTTAAGGATTGTTGGAAACTTTTTAAGTCATTGAAACCTTGTGCTTTGGCAATTTTCAGCATTTCCGCTTCTATACGAGCAACTTCTTTTAATCCGAGCTGATGAATAGTTTCAGGGCTTTCAGAGGTTGTCGTATTGTTTTCTACATAAAAGCGATAGAGCTCGTCACCGTTTGGCAAGCTCCATATACCCTCGTGTTGTCGTCCATAGGGGAAGTAATCTTTCTGAATAAACGTCCCGAGTTTTTGATAGGCAGGCCGAACATTCTGATCTATGACTTGTAGCACTTCACGGCTTAAACGCTCTTGTTCTGCTTTCGAAATATTTTTTGGAAATTGCTTTAATGGAGAGGCAAAAACACTGTCCTTCCCTGCGGGAGTCGCAATGCTATTAATCTGCTTTGCCACCTTTTCAATTAAATATTTGGGTGGCATCAAACCATCTTTTTGGCCTTGTTTCGCTAACTGAATACCTTGCTCAAGAATAAGAGGAATTTGTTTTAAACGAGAAATATAGTCTTGATATTGCTTAGCATTATCAAATGGAATCGAACTAATAAATCCCGGAAATTGTAAATGTAGCCCCCACATTTGATTAAAAGGCATCTCATACAATTTCAAATCATAATTTTTAAGTGTTTCTTTCAACTGATAAATCATTAAATCTTTATTTAATTGATCAGTTGCTGAAAACCCAGTGCTATCAATTGCTTCAAAACGTTTTAAAAAATTTTGCGTACTTTTTTTATCTTTCTCGATCTGATTTTTTGAAAGCTCAGTCCATCGATTGTTGTAGCGTAAATCTCCTAAAACGGTTGCAGTTTCAGGACTATTTTTCAAAGTGTATTCCCACTGTTCCTGTAAAAGTTGGTTTAAAGCTTTCACCCGAACAGAGACATTACTGTTTTGTTTAGATTGTGATTTTTCGATGGTATTTGTATTTATTTCGGGGGTTGCAGCATTAGAAGAATGAGACATCCAAAATAAAACACTGATACAAGCCAATTGTAAGGTTCTGTTTTTCATTTAATTATCCAGAAATATTTAACAAAGGTTAAAATAAAGACAAAACAAATTACGTGCCAAGCAGCATATAAAATGGTGTAAAAATCGAGTATTTTTTTAACTAAATGATTTTATAAATTAATTTTCTTTTTAATTATATTATTTATAGTTGCTATCTATATTCCACATCTGACTTTAATAGACCAAGAAATTAAAAAAAAGTGCACATGAACGATCTCAGTGCACTTTTGAATTTCTACATTAAAAATTGTTTCTCAAGAAAACAAATATTGATAAACAATATACGCAGCCAGTTTTGCTGTTCTATTGTCTAAATCAAATTTTGGATTGCACTCAGCAATATCTAAAAGTTTAATTTTTCCAGTCTCTTGAATATGCTTAAAAATCGCTTCAAAAGTGGCTAAATCAATTCCTTTAACAGCTGGTGCACTGACCCCCGGTGCAACCGCAGCCGCGAAGACATCTAAATCAATCGTAACGTACAAACAGTCTACTTTTTCAATAAAAGCGTCAACTGCCGCGAGCACGTTGTTTAGGTTAAAAATATTAACCTCATGATCGCGTAAATATGAACAATTCAGCGCATCGGCAGTATCAAACAAAACTTTAGTATTGGCATGGTTGGCGACCCCAATACATAAATAATTAAATTGTTTTTGATGCTGTTCTGAAAGTCGAGCTGCCTGTAAAAATGGTGTTCCAGAGGTGGCATGCTCTGCTTCACGTAAATCAAAATGGGCATCGAAATTAATAATGCCTATTTTTTTATCTGGTGCGTGGGCTTGTACATATTGGAACAGACCACTAAAGCTACCAAATGCAACTTCATGTCCACCGCCCAATACAATCGGCTTTAAACCATTTTGCAAGCTGTTTGCGACTTGCTCCGCCAACTCAGTTTGGGCTTGCTCTAAATTGTCATATTCGCAGGTCACTGTACCCAAATCGACAATACTGACTGGGCGATGAATCGGTAAATTAGCCAGTTGAGTACGGATTGCATCTGGTGCATCGGCAGCACCGACTCGCCCCTTGTTACGCTTCACGCCTTCATCAGAGCTAAAACCAATCAGGGCAAATTCAGTAGGTTGGGTTTTGTTCATGATATGGTGAATACGTTGGTGTGCTTCACCCTCGCCATCATGACGGCCTTGCCATTTAAATGTGTGATTCATGTGCCACCGTCTAAAAAATAACTTCTTGTCCATGCTGAACGACTCGCTTAGGCAAATCTCCGCCCAGCCAGTAAACAATTTCAGATGGATGCTCAATATCCCAAGCCACAAAGTCAGCGACTTTACCTTGCTCTAAACTGCCGTGTGTTTGCTCTAAACCGAGCGCTTGTGCAGCATGAATGGTGACACCTGCTAAGGCTTGCTCAGGCGTTAAGCGAAAAAGTGTGCTGCCCATATTGAGCATTAAACGTAAAGAAAGTGCTGGAGATGTACCCGGGTTTAAATCACTCGATAGCGCAATACGCACGCCATGTTTAATGAGGCTTTCAATCGGTGGATATTGTGTTTCACGCAATAAATAAAAGGCACCCGGTAATAACACTGCAACCGTGCCCGACTCTGCCATGGCTTTGACATCGTCTTCGGTCATGTACTCTAAATGGTCAGCCGACAAAGCATGATAACGTGCTGCCAAACTTGAGCCACCTAGCGATGAGAGCTGCTCAGCATGGAGCTTAACGGGCAAACCTAATGATTGTGCCGTTTTAAAAACACGTTCAACCTGAGCTGGTGAAAATGCCAAATGCTCGCAGAATGCATCTACTGCATCGACTAAGCCTTCAGCATGCAGTTTAGGCAGCATTTCTGTACATATATGCTCGATATAAGCATCGCTTTGGTCTTTGTACTCTGGCGGTAACGCATGTGCAGCTAAACATGTGCTTTTGACCGTCATTGGTAAAGCTTCACCAATTTGACGGATCACACGCAGCATCTTGCGTTCATTTTCGTAATTGAGTCCGTAGCCAGATTTGATCTCGATGGTTGTAACGCCGTCTTGTTGCATACAGCGAATACGCTTAAGAGCTGATTTCAGTAATTGTTCTTCGCTGGCTTCACGCGTTGCACGCACTGTACTGGCAATGCCGCCACCGCTTGCTGCAATTTCAGCATAACTCACGCCTTGTAAGCGCTTTTCAAACTCAACACTACGGTTACCACCAAATACACTATGCGTATGACAGTCGATCAACCCCGGGGTTACCCAAGCGCCATTTAAATTAACTGTTTCGGAATAAGTGTCGGCAGGAAGTTGTTGTTGTTTTCCAATCCAGTGAATCAGATGCCCTTCTGTGACTATTGCTGCATCTTCAATATAGGAATATTGCCCATTTTGCATGGTCGCAATGTGGCAATTTTGCCAAAGTTTTTTCATTCGCCTTTCCTCAAAACTGCCCAACAGTAAAGCTATTGGGCAGTTGACTTGTTAGCTTTCTATCTCAATATTTTGCGGAATTGAATTATTTTGCTTTCCCGAATTTTGCTGAGGTTTGACCCAAATACGATAAGCGATCATTAACAGAACAAGCCATGTGATTCCTACATAAATTGCAGGACGTGAATCTGGGAAATAACCCATCATGACTAAAATGAATACCATAAAACCAATTGCAAACGCAGGAGCATACGGCCAACCAATAACGGGGAAATCCAATGCCTTAATTTCAGCAGTAGACAACTTACGGCGCATCGCGACTTGCGAAAGCAAGATCATGAGCCACACCCAAACGGTTGCGAAAGTTGCAATTGAGGCAATGATCATGAATACATTTTCAGGAATCAGGTAGTTCAGCACTACACCAATTAATAGCACGCCAGCCATAACCACTACAGTCATCCATGGCACACCATTACGTGATAATTTCTGGAAAACTCGAGGCGCTTGACCACGGTTTGCCATGCCATAAAGCATACGACCAGCACCAAATACATCACTATTAATCGCTGAAACAGCAGCAGTAATCACGACAATATTTAAAATTGTAGCTGCTGATTGAATGCCCAAATTCTCAAAAATCTGTACAAATGGACTACCTTGGCTACCAATTTGATTCCATGGGAAAATCGACATCAGTACAAAAATGGTCAACACATAGAAAAGTAAAATACGTACTGGAACTGCATTAATTGCTTTTGGTAAAGTGGTTTTCGGATCTTGTGATTCACCTGCTGTAATACCAATAATTTCGATACCACCGAAAGCAAATACAACCACAGATAAGCATGCAACTAAGCCGGCAATCCCATGCGGCATAAAGCCATCATAAATCCATAAGTTTTGAATACCCGGTACCACACTGCTATGGTCAGCATGGAAGCCGTAGAACATTAAACCGATTCCACCTAAAATCATGGCAACAATGGCGCTCACCTTGACAATAGAAAGCCAAAACTCGAGTTCGCCAAAGACTTTAACGTGAATGAGGTTAATTGCACCCAAGAACATAATCAGGGATAAAATCCAGATCCACCGTGGTACATCGGGATACCAGAACCCCATGTAAATACCAAAAGCAGTGACATCAGCCAACGCCACAATGATCATCTCAAAAACATAAGTCCAGCCTGTCGTAAAGCCAGCCAATGGACCAATGTACTGTGATGCATAGTGGCTAAATGAACCAGAGACAGGGTTTTGGACAGCCATTTCACCCAATGCGCGCATAACGATATAAATTGCAATCCCTGCAACGATATACGCCAGTAATACTGAAGGCCCTGCCATTTTAATTGCAGTTGCCGAACCATAGAAAAGCCCAGTTCCAATTGCTGAGCCCAATGCCAAGAAACGAATGTGGCGGGGGTTTAAACCCCGCTGTAGTGTGGGGTTTTGTGACATTATAATCTCCAATCCTTGAGGATATTTAGTTAGATTCGGCCACTCCATGTGACCGTTTTATCAATCACACTTCAGATAAACTAGGGAGTAGTTTTGGAATAATTAACTCGTTTAAGCAGCCGCTTGAGAGTAATTCACTTGCTTGCTCAATATCAGGAGCAAAGAAACGGTCTTCACTGTAGTAAGGCACTTGAGCGCGCAAGATTTTACGAGCTTGTTCAAGTTTAGGCGAGCTTTTTAGGCCTTCACGGAAGTCTAGACCCTGACAAGCGCCTAACCATTCAACAGCTAAAATGCCACGGACGTTGTCAGCCATATACCAAAGACGTTTACCCGCATTCGGAGCCATTGATACATGGTCTTCTTGGTTAGCTGAAGTTGGCAAGCTATCCACACTTGCCGGATGTGCAAGCGCTTTATTGTCACTTGCAAGAGCAGCAGCGGTAACTTGAGCAATCATAAAGCCCGAGTTAACACCACCATTTGCCACCAAGAACGGTGGAAGTTGTGACATGTGACGGTCCATCATCATCGAAATACGACGTTCAGACAGTGAACCAATTTCTGCAATTGCCAAAGCTAGATTATCAGCCGCCATTGCTACAGGTTCTGCATGGAAGTTACCACCAGAAATCACGTCACCTTGTTCAGCAAAAACAAGCGGGTTATCAGATACAGCATTCGCTTCAATTTCTAGTACTTCAGCAGCCTGACGGATTTGGGTTAAACATGCACCCATCACCTGTGGTTGGCAACGTAAAGAGTATGGGTCTTGAACTTTGCTACAGTCTTCGTGTGAATGTGCAATTTCACTCGAGTCTGTTAAGAGATCACGATAAGCCGCAGCTACATCAATTTGACCACGTTGACCACGTACTTCATGAATACGAGCATCAAATGGTGCACGTGAACCCAGCATTGCTTCAACGCTTAAGCCACCACAAACTGTTGCAGCTGCAAATAAATCTTCCGCTTCAAATAAGCCGCGTAAAGCATAAGCGGTCGAAACTTGTGTACCATTTAAAAGTGCTAAACCTTCTTTAGCTGCTAAAGAAATAGGTTCTAAGCCTGCAACTTTTAAAGCTTCAACTGCTGGTAACCATTCACCTTTATAACGCGCCTTACCTTCACCAAGTAACACTAAAGACATGTGTGCAAGTGGTGCCAAGTCACCTGAAGCGCCTACTGAACCTTTCAGTGGAATGTGTGGGTAAACTTCGGCATTAATTAAAGCCAACAAAGCATCAATCACTTTACGACGAATACCAGAGAAACCACGCGCCAACCTATTTGCTTTCAATAGAATAATTAAACGAACCATTGCATCATCAAGTGCTTCACCTACCCCTGCCGCATGCGAAAGAACCAATGAACGCTGTAATTTTTCTAAATCTTCAGGAGCAATTTTGGTTGAAGCAAGTAAGCCAAAGCCTGTATTAATGCCGTAAGCTGTACGTCCTTCATTTACAATTTTCTCAACGCAAGCCACGCTTGCATTAATTGCAGATGAAGCACTTTCATCTAATTTAACTTTGATCGGGTTGAGGTAGGCTTGACGTAAATCGGCTAAGGTCAGTTTTCCCGGTTGGATCAATAATTCCATGTTGGCTTCCTAATTTTTTGCACTATATTCTGCTGAGACGGTGCTTTTCACAATTGCAAAAAGCACCGCCAGTTCTTCCGTGTATTTTTATTGCGTGATCATTGGCAAGTGTAGGCCTTGCTCTTTCGCACAGTTAATCGCAATTTCATAACCTGCATCGGCATGACGCATAACACCTGTTGCAGGGTCATTGGTCAGTACGCGAGCAATACGTGCAGCAGCTTCATCTGTACCATCACACACAATCACAACGCCTGAGTGTTGAGAGAAGCCCATACCTACACCACCACCGTGATGTAAAGACACCCAAGTTGCGCCGCCTGCTGTATTTAACAATGCATTTAATAAAGGCCAGTCTGATACTGCATCTGAGCCGTCTTGCATTGCTTCAGTTTCACGGTTTGGACTTGCAACTGAACCTGAGTCTAAATGGTCACGACCAATCACAACTGGTGCAGACAATTCACCGCTACGAACCATTTCGTTAAATGCCAAACCAAGTTTTGCACGTAAGCCTAAACCTACCCAGCAAATACGCGCTGGTAAGCCTTGAAAGCTAATACGTTCACGTGCCATGTCTAACCAGTGATGTAAATGTTCATCATCAGGAATTAACTCTTTAACTTTGGCATCTGTTTTATAAATGTCTTCTGGATCACCAGAAAGCGCTGCCCAACGGAATGGACCAATACCACGGCAGAACAATGGACGGATGTATGCAGGTACGAAGCCTGGGAAATCAAAAGCGTTTGCTACACCTTCTTCTTTCGCCATTTGACGGATGTTATTACCATAGTCAAATGTTGGAACACCCATTTTTTGGAAATCAAGCATCGCTTGTACGTGCTTCGCCATCGACTGTTTTGCAGCTTTTACAACAGCTTCCGGTTCAGTTTTCGCACGTGCACGGTATTCATCCCAAGTCCAGCCTACTGGTAAGTAGCCATTAAGTGGATCGTGTGCACTTGTTTGGTCAGTCACCATGTCTGGACGTACACCACGACGTACCAGCTCAGGTAAAATTTCAGCAGCGTTACCATGAAGCGCAATTGAAATTGCTTTACCTTCTTTTGTATAACGGTCAATACGCGCTAAAGCGTCGTCTAAATCAGTCGCTTGTTCGTCTACATAACGGGTACGTAAACGGAAATCGATACTTGCTTGTTGGCATTCGATGTTTAAAGAACACGCACCTGCAAGTGTTGCAGCTAAAGGCTGAGCGCCACCCATACCACCTAAACCTGCGGTAAGAACCCAACGGCCTTTTAAATCACCGTTGTAGTGTTGGCGGCCTGCTTCAACGAAAGTTTCATAAGTACCTTGTACAATACCTTGGCTACCAATGTAGATCCATGAACCTGCTGTCATTTGACCGTACATTGCAAGTGCTTTTGCGTCTAACTCGTTGAAGTGTTCCCAGTTTGCCCAGTGCGGTACAAGGTTTGAGTTTGCAATTAAAACGCGTGGTGCATCTTTATGAGTTTTAAATACACCTACTGGCTTACCTGATTGAACTAATAACGTTTCATCAGTTTCAAGATTTTTTAAAGTATCTACAATTTTGTCGAAACATTCCCAGTTTCGTGCTGCACGGCCAATACCACCGTATACAACCAACTCTTTCGGGTTTTCTGCAACGTCTGGATCAAGGTTATTCATCAACATACGTAATGGAGCTTCAGTTAACCAACTTTTAGCCGTCAATTCAGTGCCGCGTGGCGCACGAATTTCTACATCACGAAATTTTGTTGTCATTGTTGTCACAGGCGGACTCCTTCCTTTGAGCTTACATCAGCAGAACATCACTTGTTTCTGCATTTGTATAGTAATGTATTAACTTGTATATACATCTATATACTACACAAATATTTTTTGGCGTGAAGAGGGTTAGTTATATTTTTTTGAAAAAATCAAATAAGTTTATGAATTAAATTAATTTATTTTTATATTTGGCATAAAAAAAGCACATATCTTTTCACGAGACATGTGCTTTTTAAGTAGTAAATTATATTGTTTTATCGTTGAACTAGCTCCATGACATAGCAGCTTTTGAGTTGTTTTTTGGGAAAACTAATCGGTGTCACGCCAGCGTTTTTCTCAATTTTTAGTGTTTCTTGAGCAGCAAGCTGAACGGAATGATCATCAACCTTCACTTCCGTTTCACTACCCTGATTAAAAATGAAAATCAGGTCTGCCGAACTGATAAATGCCTGCTCCGCTGCATCATTCAACCACTGAAAACGAGCATGAAACTTTGCAGGATCATAAATTAAATTTAAATCTCGAATTGCACCGTCGACCAGTTCACTTTGGACCTGACTCTCGCCATGGAAAGCAAAAATATCACCTTGGTTCAGCTTTTTGGCAGGAAGATCATCGACATGCAATACCATACCCTGTCCATCGAGTACGCTAATAATGCGCTGCTTATTGGGAAATAGTGAAAATGGTCCAGAAGTGGTCACATCTGCCGTCGAAATACGCCACTCAAAGTCTCCTTCACCTTGGCTTCTGGCAATTTCTAAAGTAAAACCTGCACCATTTTTCCAAAGCATTTTTGTATATTGATCGGCCCTGATCAATTCAATCATGGGTTAAATTTCCCTTCGAGATAATAGCGGCTACCCGGATAAACCAAACGCGCACTTGAAATAAGTTGTTTATTTGACCATGTACGGCGACGGATGAGTAAACACGGTTCAGCTTTGGTAATCTTCAACCATTTACACTCTTGAGGAGATGCTAAAACTGCCTCAACAATATGCTCACCTTCTGACACAGGTGCTTTTGCCATGAGGTAAGCATTCGGGGTAATGGTTTTAAAATCTTGTTCTAAATAATCTGGAATCAGTGCTGCATCAACTAAACGATCTTCGACCTGAACAGGTACATCATTTTCATAATGCACAATAATCGAATGAAATAATCTTTGCCCTTCACGAGTCTGCATTAACACGCTTTGCTCTGCATTTGCATAAACTTGTTCTAGGACTAAAACTTCAGCGTGGTGCTTATGGTTTCGTGCAATAATCTCATCGGCAATATTATTAATTTGAAAAAGTGCAGTTCGGCCTTGCCCTTCAGCTACGAAAGAACCAACGCCCTGAATTCGAACGAGTAAGCCTTCTGTTGTTAACTCACGTAGCGCACGGTTTACCGTCATACGACTACAACCAAGTTGATTAACGAGTTCACTTTCCGAAGGAATTTTTTTATTTACAGCCCACGAACCTTCATAAATCTTTTGTGAAATCAGCTGTTTGACTCGCTGATATAAAGGAACTGGACTATCAGCTTCAATCGAAAGCTCAGTATGTTCTTGTTTTGATGTTCTGGGCATAACTAATTACTCAAAAAGGCAGCAGGCAAAAAGGTATTTTAGTTGACATGCTATGTATATACAACCACATACAACATGTTAATTTATGAATTAAATAGATTTTAAAAAGCTTAAAAAACAAACATCGCTCAATAAGAGCTAATTTAAAGTTTTATGTAGAAAAATTCAAATATATTAAGATTTTATCAATATTTATTTAATAATTATTTCTGCTATGCCTTAGCTCAATTCAAAGAAGCAAAAATATAGTCTTTTTTAGTTTACGAAATGATGCTTAAAATTTTTATTTAAAATAACTGATCGATAGTATTCTTCTGCCACACAGTATATTAATAAAACTGGAAGCACATCGAATGCGTAATTATAAAATAGATATTCTTCGAGGAATTTCTATCCTTTTGGTTCTTTTACACCATTTTAATATTCCCTATAAACTTAAAGATACATGGTTAGGTTTTGATTTCTTAGGTGAAGCATTTAGCACAGTCATCGCAAGAAACGGAAATTATGGCGTCACCATGTTTTTTGTGATTTCGGGTTTTTTAATTACCCATCACACTTTAAAACGAGACAAACAATTTTCTGCAATTAACCTCAAGCATTTTTATATCCGACGGGCAGCACGTATTTTACCGTGTCTGGTATTACTCATTTTAGGTGTAAGTGTACTTGGTTCGTTTGACTTAAAACCCTTTATGAACCAAGCCCCGAATGGCATTGAGGTTTCCTATCCTTTAACCATATTTGCAGCCTTAACTTTCTGGATGAATATCCTGATTATTAAATTCGGTTGGGTAAACTATGCTTTGGGTGTGTTGTGGTCACTCTCTGTAGAAGAAGTTTTTTACTTTGTTTTTCCATTATTGTGCCTGCTCACGCGTAGTAATAAGGTCTTTATTGCTGTATTGATTGGGGTAATTCTTTACGGACCTTATTTTAGATCTCTCCATTTTGGAGAAGAAAGCGGCGCTTATTTATATCATTATTTTTCAAGTTTTGATGGCATAGCAGTTGGTTGTTTAACTGCCATTTTTTCTCATACATATCGACCAGACTGGACTTATAAAAAACCTCTTTCGTGGTTGATTATTTTGAGTATGACCGCTCTATATTTATATGCACCAATTAAAGAAGTCAGTACATGGGGTATCAGCTTATTTGCTTTTGCTACAGGCTTACTTATTTTGTGTTTTCAGCATCCTTCCGAAACGCAAGCGCATAACTTATTTACCAAAGTGATGGTCTGGTTAGGGCAAAGAAGTTACGAAACTTATTTGTTTCATCTGGTTGTATTGGGCCTTATGAAAGTTGCGTTTATTCCTGCTCAAACCGACTCTAGCATCAAAATTATGCTTTTAATTAGCTATCTGGTTTTGACTTTTATCATCAGCGTAGCGATTGAAAAATATTATTCCACACCACTTAACAGCTATATTCGAAAGGTTTTTATTAAAGATAAATCATAAAATAAAGCCCCTTTTAAATAGGGGCTTTATTAATTAAGCAATCAACATCGTTTCATCATCTTGCTTAAAAGGATTAGACCAGCTCTGCCATGCTTGTGGCCCTAAAGCCATTTCTTCATCGTTTAACAAGCAGCGATCTAAGCGTTGTATTAAGGCTTGCTCATCCATTTGCATACCAATTAACACCAGCTCCTGACGGGCATCACCTGTGCGAGCATCCCAATTTTTCTTAATTTCTTCAATGCTGGCTAGGTCACTCGGCCAGTCTTCTTCTGCAACGGCGGCCCACCAATAACCTGCCAAGCCGTGTCGAGCCATTGCACCTGCTTGTGACCATGAATAAGCCAATGTCGGTTCAGCAGCCAACCAGAAAAAGCCTTTGGAGCGCACGACTCCCGGCCATTCAGCATGAACCAAATCATAAAAACGCTCTGGATGGAAAGGTCGGCGAGCGCGGTAAACAAAGCTGCTGATTCCATACTCTTCAGTCTCTGGCGTATGCTCACCACGTAACTCTTTTAACCAGCCTGGTGCTTGGGCAGCTTCATCAAAATCGAATAATTGCGTATTTAAAATTTTATCTAAAGCGATCTTTCCAAATTGAGCAATTTCAATTCGGGCACGCGGGTTTAGAGTTCTTAAAATGGCGATAAGCTGGTCTTGCTGAGCCCGATCAATCAGATCAATTTTATTCAGCATAATCACATCACAAAACTCAATCTGATCAACAAGCAAGTCGACTACAGTTCTTTCATCTTGCTCACCTAATGATTCACCACGTTGTTGCAGTGAGTCAACTGAACTGTAGTCTTTAAGAAAGTTAAAAGCATCGACTACCGTAACCATAGTGTCGAGTCGAGCGAACTCATTGAGTGAGTTTCCATCTTCATCTTCAAAAGTAAAAGTTTCTGCTACTGGCAACGGTTCTGAAATGCCTGTTGACTCAATCACCAATTGGTCAAAGCGTCCTTCATCAGCTAGCCGTTTAACCTCAACCAATAAATCTTCGCGTAACGTACAACAGATACAGCCATTACTCATTTCAACCAGCTTTTCATCCGTTCTTGAAAGCTCTGCCCCACCTTCGCGTACTAATGCCGCATCAATATTCACCTCAGACATATCATTGACAATCACGGCAATACGGCGGCATTCACGATTATTTAAAATATGGTTGAGTAATGTGGTTTTTCCTGCACCTAAAAAGCCTGATAAAACAGTGACGGGAAGCTTGGCAAATGAGTTGGCGATTGCAGTGCGCATGGCTTGATCTCTTCGAATAATATTTAAACTGATCATGGCTGGCCATTTAGATATGGCCAGATCACAGGCGTAATCTATTTCTAAACCACAACAATGTTATGTTATAACATAACTATTGATCAAGTTTTTATTCCGCTTTTATTTAAATCAATTTACTTAGTCGTTGAAAAAATTGCTTTTATAGTCCCTGACAAATTGAGGTTTTGTAGTGATGGTCAGGCCCCCATGCACGGAATCCTTGGCTATCAATATGGATTTGTCCTGAAGCATAAACACCTAGTCCCATATTAAGCGCTTGGCCTTTTGTGGCCCAAAACTGACAAAGTTTGGTTTTAGTTTGCTGAATATTAAACTGGTCTAAATCACTCGGCTGTTCTGGGCCAATTCGAAAATCAAGCGCTGCATTAAAGACATGTCGAGAAGCATCAGCACCACCTGCACAGCGGTTTAGAGACAACGCTCGGTAGACCGAAGTCACTTCAAAATCATTAATTACGCCATCATCAACTAACGCTTTTAAAATGCTAAGCGTCGGAACAATATTGGACCAAATCTCCCGTGGTGGCACCGCATAAGGCTCAACTCCACATTTTTGCCAATCTCGAGCTGAGCTTAATAATTCATGGTCTGGAACTAAATTCGCAAGCCCTTTTTGCTTAAGAAATTGCTTGTAAGCTTGTACAGCCTGTCGATGGTCTGCTGAAGCTAACCACGCAACATACGCCTCGGGTTGAGGCTGTATTTTGACCACTGGTTTTGTAGGTTGAGGTAAAGGTGTTTGGGTATGCAGAGGGGTTGTTGGCTTGGGTGTTTGAGTGCTACATGCTGTGAGAGATAATAAGATTAAACCGAAATAACGCTTCATAAATATGCTCTATCTTCACCAAAAATGGGAAAATTGCTCATCATTAAATTAATGAAATGTTATATTATAACAATAATAAAATCCTTTAACTTCTGTTGCGAAATTTTAAAAATAAAAAAAGGACGCCTGTCAGACCTCCTTTTTAGATACAACTCAATAATTTATTAAATATCCGCCTCTAAGGCAGGTACAGACTGCTCAGCTTTCAATTTTCGGCGTTTAAATTGGTACGCTACCATCAAACACAAAATCCAACCAGGAATCATCATGACTGCAACACGCATATCTGGTGTTAAAGACATTACGACCAAAATACCAAGCATAAATAGTATGCATAGATAGTTGCTAAACGGATACATAAAGCTTGGGAACTTCGTTGTTTGCCCTTGGCGCTGCATATATTTGCGGAATTTTAAATGCGTCCATGAAATTACAACCCAGTTAATTACAATCGCTGCAACCACCAGCATCATGAGTAAACCAAATGCTTTTTCAGGGAAAATATAGTTTAACAGTACACATAAAATAGTGACTGCCGCTGAAAGGATCACAGCATTGGTTGGAATACCGCGCTTATTAATACGTGCAAATACTTTTGGTGCATTTCCTTGTTGCGCAAGGCCTAACAACATACGGCTACTGCAATAACTTGTGCCGTTATAAACTGAAACCGCTGCTGTCAAAATGACAAAGTTCAATAACGTTGCAATGCCTTGGCTATCTAAAGAAGCAAAGACCATTACAAACGGACTACCGCCTTGTGCCATTTGGTTCCATGGGAACAGCGAGAATAAAACAAAAAGCGTCGCAATATAGAAAATCAAAATACGGTAAATAATTTGATTCACAGCTTTAGGTAAAGTTTTATCAGGGTCACGTGCTTCAGCTGCAGTAATACCGAAAAGCTCAATACCACCGAAAGCAAAAATAATGACTGCCATTGCCATGACTAAGCCTTCAACACCAAACGGGAAGAAACCGCCAAGTGCCCAGAGGTTCGAAATGCTTGCCTGTGGACCTGCTGTGCCTGTTGCAAGTAAATATGAACCAAAGCCAATCATTGCAAGAATGGCTAAGATTTTGACAATAGAAAACCAAAATTCCATTTCGCCAAAAAACTTAACGTGTAGCAAATTAATGCCGTTAATTAAGACAAAGAAGGCTAAAGCAGATGCCCACGTCGGGATTTGCGGCCACCAATATTGAATGTAAAGACCAATTGCGCTTAGTTCTGCCATACAGACAAGAACATTGAGTACCCAATAGTTCCATCCTGACATGAACCCTGCAAATGGTCCCCAATATTTGTAGGCAAAATGACTAAAAGATCCACTAACTGGCTCTTCTACCACCATTTCACCAAGCTGACGCATCATTAAAAAAGCAATAAATCCTGCAATGGCATAACCGAGGATGACCGATGGACCTGCTAATTTAATCGATTGTGATATACCAAGAAAAAGCCCTGTGCCAATCGCCCCACCCAATGCAATAAGCTGGATGTGCCGATTACTCAAACCATGTTTCAGGTTTCCTTGCTCTTGTGCTGACATATGATTATTCTCATCCGTGTCACGTAATTTTTTTCCAATAAATTACGTATATCATAAATTGATCAAACTTTCATAGAGATTCATGAAAAAATAATTGCGTGACTTTTCTCATGACCGCGAATGAAAACAGAAAATACAAGAAATGACAATTATTATGAAATGTGTAATTAAATTATGTATTGCGTAATTTGATGAATTCAGTATTATAGAGATATGAAGCAATTGGTTGTGCTCGGTCTATATCAAACTCATAAGACAAAAGATGATCTAAGCAAAGGTTAAAACTTATTGAGTAGCTCAGTCCTAGACCGAACTTTTATTTGTATAAGACCCGAGATAAAGACAAGGAAGCGAAAATGGAACAAAAACTAAACTCTTTTATTGAAGTTTCACCTCAATCAGATTTCACTATTCATAATTTGCCTTACGGTGTTTTTAGCAGAGCTAACGAAAGTGAGCGTCAAGTTGGTGTAGCTATTGGTGATTGGGTGATTGATCTCGCTGCTCTTGAAAAGCACGGTCTTTTAAAACTTTCAGAACAAGACACATATTTTAACCAGCCTACACTCAATAAATTTATTGAGTCTGGTAAAGCCAACTGGTCAAAAGCTCGTAAGACACTACAGTCTCTTCTCTCGGTTGAAAATTTAACACTTCAAGAAAATGAAGCATTACGCCAAGAAGTTTTAGTTAAGCAAGACAGCGTTACTTTGCATTTACCTCTTCAGGTGCCTGGTTATACCGATTTCTATTCTTCTAAAGAGCATGCAACCAATGTAGGCTGTATGTTCCGCGACCCTAAAAATGCTTTACTGCCAAACTGGACTGAATTGCCTGTTGGTTATAACGGCCGTGCTAGCTCTGTTGTAGTCAGTGGCACTCAAGTCGTGCGTCCATCTGGACAAATTAAACTTCCTAATGAAGAGCGCCCAGTTTTTTCTGCATCGCGTAAACTCGATTTTGAACTTGAAACAGCATTTGTTATTGGTAAACCAACAGAGCTTGCCCAGCCGATCTCGATTGAAAATGCTTGGGATCATATTTTTGGAATGGTATTACTCAATGACTGGTCAGCACGCGATATCCAGCAATGGGAATATGTGCCTTTAGGCCCTTTCAATTCAAAATCATTTGCTAGTGCCATCTCACCTTGGGTAGTCACACTTGAAGCACTTGAGCCATTTAAAGTGGAAGGCCCAAAACAAGAGCCTAAACCTTTAGCGTATTTACAAGAAAATATCGCGAATAGTTATGACATTAATTTGAGTGTTGAAATTCAAAGCCCGAAATCGGCACAAGCTGACGTGATTTGCCAAACTAATTTCAAATATATGTACTGGTCTATGGCTCAGCAGCTCACTCACCACACCATTGGCGGCTGTAACGTTCAGGTTGGTGATTTAATGGGTTCAGGTACTATTTCAGGTTCTACACCAGATTCGTATGGCAGCTTGCTTGAGCTTACATGGAACACCACCAAGCCTTTAACACTTGCCAATGGTGAAACTCGTGGTTTCTTGCAAGACGGCGATACACTCATTATGAAAGGTCACTGTGAGAAAAATGGTATTCGCATTGGCTTCGGTGAAGTTCGAAATACAGTCCTTCCTGCATTAAATTTCGATTTTGCAGAAACTTCGGAGCCTGACTATGAAGCTGTATAGTTACTTTCGTAGCTCTGCAGCCTACAGAGTACGGATTGGTCTAAACATTAAAGGTTTAGCTTATGAGACTGTTCCAGTTCATCTGGTAAAAAATGAACAGCAAAGCGAAGACTATTTAAAGTTAAACCGTAGTGCTCTAGTTCCGACTTTAATTGACGGCGATTTAACCTTGTCTCAATCGTTAAGTATTTTGGAATATCTAGATGAACAATATCCAGAAACCAAATTACTTCCAAATGATGTGCAAGAGAGAGCAAAAGTTCGCGCTTTTGCTCAAGCAATCGCTTGCGATATTCATCCATTAAATAACTTACGCGTACTGAAATATTTAAAAAATGACTTAAATGTTTCAGATGAGCAGAAAAATTATTGGTATCAGCACTGGATTATTGAAGGCTTTCAAAATCTCGAACAGCAACTTCAAGATTCAAATGGACAATTTTGCTTTGGACAACAAGCAACTATTGCCGATTGCTGCCTGATTCCACAGGTCTACAACGCGAAACGCTTCAAGATTGATTTATCTGCGTTTCCAAAAATTGAATCGATTTATCACCATTGTTTGTCTATCCCAGCCTTTTATAACGCGGCGCCAGAACAACAACCAGATTGGGAATAGTAAAAAGGAGTTTTAATATGACATTTGCCATTAAAAAAATACATCACGTTGCATATCGTTGTAAGGATGCGAAAGAGACGGTTGAGTGGTATAAAAAAATGCTCAATATGGATTTCATTTTAGCTTTTGCTGAGGACCATGTGCCGTCAACTAAAGCCTTTGACCCATATATGCATTTATTCTTAGATGCAGGACAAGGCAACGTTTTGGCATTTTTTGAATTGCCAACTCAACCAGAAATGGGCCGAGATGAAAATACGCCTCAATGGGTACAGCATATTGCTTTTGAAGTTGAAGACTTAAATGCGTTGATGGCTGCCAAGCAACATTTAGAAGAAAATGATGTGAAAGTCTTAGGTGTGACTAACCATGGCATTTTCCACTCAATTTACTTCTTCGATCCAAATGGTCATCGTTTAGAACTGACTTATAACGATGCTCATGCTGAAGAAAAAATTGCAAAAATTACTGAAGAAATGAAAACTGAAATGCTAGAGGAATGGAGCAAAACCAAACGCGCTCCACACCACACTCATTTCTTGCATGAAGAAGAGTTAGGAACCTAATTTTTAAAGAGCGCACTAAAAAATCGGCATTGATTAGAATTGTTTTAAGAGCAGTTCTATATCAATGCCGATTTATATTATTTAAAACCGCTAAATTTCTAGAAAATTACGCTATAAATAAGAGCATAGTGATTTTAGAAAGTTGTTGGTTATTAAACATGTCAATTTCGCTAATAGAAAAAGGTGATTTCTATTTTTCACTAGGCTCAGGCATGATGTAAAACGCGCCAATTTCAATTTATGTTTTGATCGTCACTGTTTAACAGTTGAAGTAAATTTATTAAGGGTATTTAAATGATTGAAGAAAAAGTATCTGGGGGGGTTCAATCACTTGAAGTCGGTTTATCTGTACTAAACGCCCTTTTGGAACACAATCAACCTATTATTCTCAAAGATCTGTCTAGCAAGCTAGAAATGCATCCTGCCAAAGTGCATCGCTATCTAGTCAGCCTTATTCGCATGGAATATGCAAAACAACTTGATGATGGGCAATATGCCCTAGGTGATCAGGCATGGCGCTTAGGTCTCAACTGTGTCCAGCATAGCGACACACTACAGCTGGTACAGCATTTAATTTACGACCTACAAAACAAAATTGGTTGCGGTATACAAATTAGTAAATGGTCACCAAAAGGCCCTGTCGTGGTTCAGTCGATTGAATCAAACCACCCTATTTCAATTGTGACTAAAGTCGGCTCGATTATGCCTTTAGTCAATTCTGCTGCGGGACGTCTATTTGCTTCTTATCTTCCAGAACATTTTGTTCGTCCCTTAATGGAAACAGAATGGCAAAAACATCAAGAGCTTGGTCTGCACATCGCACCGCAAAACTGGCAAGCGTTTACAGAGCTTAAAGACACCATTCGCCAGCAACAAATGTCGGCAGCGAAAGGCGATTTATTGACAGGAATTAATGCGGTAGGTTTACCTGTATTTAACTCAAACCAGAGTATTGAGTTTTGTATTGTCGCACTAGACAGTGAAATGTTTTTACCAGTCGACCCTCACAGTAAAACGATTGAAATCTTGAAAAATGAAGTGAACCTCATCAATCAATATATTAAAAGTCGCTAATCAATAGTCATAAAAAAACCAAGAGATCAAACTCTTGGTTTTTTTAGATCAGGAATAAAGCTCAGCTTATTTATTTAGTTTCTAAAACACCACGGCGAATCTGGTCACGTTCAATCGACTCAAATAACGCTTTGAAGTTACCTTCACCAAAGCCATCATCATCTTTACGTTGAATAAATTCAAAGAAAACTGGACCAATCATGTTTTCAGAGAAAATTTGCAATAACAGCTTTTTCTGACCGTCTTTAGTATTACCATCAAGCAAAATACCGCGCTGTTTTAATTCATCAGTCGGCTCACCATGATCAGGTAAACGTTCTGGTAGCATTTCATAATAGGTATTTGGCGGTGGTGTCATAAATTTCAGACCGAGACCTTTTAACTTATCCCAAGTCGAGATTAAGTCATCACAAATAAACGCGATATGCTGAATACCTTCGCCATTAAAGTCAGATAGGAACTCTGCAATTTGGCCGTTTCCTTTGTCTGAATCTTCGTTTAACGGAATACGGATCTTACCGTCTGGTGCTGTTAATGCTTTAGACGTTAAACCTGTATATTCACCTTTAATATCAAAGTAGCGAATTTCTTGGAAGTTAAAGATTTTTTCATAGAAGTTTGCCCAATACTCCATACGGCCTTTGTAGACGTTATGAGTTAAGTGGTCAATCTCATTTAAGCCTGCCCCTACTGGACGTTTCTCGGCATCATCAAAGAAAACAAAGTCATTTTCATAAATATCACGGTCAACTAAAAAGATTGGCATACCACCAATACCTTTGATTGCCGGGATGTTGAGCTCCATTGGCCCAACTTTTGAATACATTGGTTCAGCACCAAGTTCTACTGCTTTTTGGAAAGCTTTTGCTGCATCACGTGTTTTAAAACCCATCGCACAAGCAGATGGACCATGTTCATTAAAGAAGAATGAAGCATAAGATTCTGGCTGATAATTCAGGATAATATTGATATTTCCTTGACGCCATAAGTACGCTTCTTTCGATTTATGCTTGGCTACTTTTGAAAAGCCGATTGTCTCAAAAACTGGATCTAATTCATTTTCTTTTGAAACAAACTCAATAAATGCAAAACCGCATAATTCTAATGGGTTCTCTAAAATATCCATCTAGTTTCCCTCTGGTGATTACCTGTTCCGTTTATCTCTATTGCTGATGAACTCAGCTCCTTTCTCTATAGAATACGTAATCATTGGGTGAGTATTTGAACCGTCAAAATGCCTTAACCCAACGCATCCTATGAGAAAAAAACGAATCATTAAAATGAAGATATGATGAGCGTGGAGCCTTTGATGATGAATTTCCGTTCCATGTGGTGTTTATTTTCCATACACACTGTCCTTTGTTATCTAAAAGTACGATTGAGATTTTTCAATAAACCCTTAAAAATCGTCTTTTCCTAAAAATCATTTATAGATTTATGGAGACCAACATCCTTGTTGGATCTCCAATGGCCATTTACCTTGAATTAGATGCTACTAAAAACAAATAAATTATGCAATACATAACTTAATTATGAATTGCATAATTTTAGTAATCTTTTAATTTGCCTGTTTTAAAATCAATTGTCATATTCGATATTCTGTTTATGATTCTTTATCTTCAAAAATCTCTCTTGCTTTGAGTTTGGAAAACTATGCTTTTAGTCAGCGCATGTTTAATTGGTGAACCTGTTCGATATGATGGTAAATCCTGTCCAAATACCCGACTTAAGCAGCTATTAATCAATAAAAAAGCCCAAGCATTATGCCCAGAGCTATTAGGTGGTTTTACCACTCCCCGTTTACCCGCAGAAATTGTGGGCGGAACAGGTCAAGATGTGCTTGATGGCAAAGCAAGAATTACTGATTCATCTGGTTTAGATGTGACAGAGTTATATTTAAAAGGTGCTTATCGCACCCTAGAAGTTGCGCAGCAAATAAAAGCAACTTGTGTGGTTTTAAAAGAGAATAGCCCATCTTGTGGTAGCCAAAAAATTTATAACGGTACTTTTCAAGGTGAGAAAATTACGGGAGCTGGAATCACCACGGCGCTTTTGCAGCGCCACGGCTTTGAAGTAATTTCTGAAAATGAGATTGAAGATTGGTTAGTAGAACATCCTCTTTAAGAGTGTGTTGATCTGCCTAATCAAAAACCTCTTAATTGTTTTCTAAAATGGAAACAGATGGCACTCATTAGAAAAGCCACTAAATAACTTATGGCAGCCATCCACCAGAAACCATAAATTCCCATCGCAGAAATCGAGATATCTTGCCAATGCAGTCCTTTATAGGCCATCCACCAACCACCGCCTAATCCGAAACATAACACCACGACCAAGAAAATCAGCATTGGTAAAATCGACACATCCCAACAACGCAGCAAAGAGGTCAATAACGTCATTAAGCCATCTAGAAAGTGAGACATACAGACAATCAACAGCAGTGATGCAGCCAAAATCTGAACAGCCAAATCATCTGAATAAAAGGTGACAATTAAGTCCCTCCCCAGCCATAAACACAGGGATAGACTGCCGCTTACTGCCATAATCACCCATATACTTTGTCTGGCAATTTTGTTTGCTTCTTCCATGTTTCCGCTGCCCACAGATCGTGACACTAAAATGCTATAAGCCGAGGCAATTGACGAAGGAAAAATAAACATGAAGCCGCCAGTACTTGCGACAATTTGATGTGCCGCTGACACCACACTCCCAAAAGGCAAAATCAGAATAGCAACCGAACAAAATGCAACGACGTCCATCAACGCCATAATTGCTGTCGGGATACCTATTTTTAAAATCATACGCAGACTTTGGCGGCTATCTTCAACTGACTGTTCGGGATGCTCAATAAAGATGTATCCTTTCTCTAGGAAAAACAGGTAGTAAACAGCCAACATAAACCACCGTACAATGAGAGTAGCTAACAAAGCCCCTATGGCACCGAGTGGCGGAATTGAAAATGAAGCGACACCATAAATCAAAAGATAGGACAACATAATTTTAAGAATGAAGAAAATACTATCTGATACTAAAACCTTATGCGCATTTTCAGTGACCTGAGACAAAGCTGTAAATAAGCGCATCAGTAAATGGGCAGGTAAAATAAATACCAAAGCCCAAATACAGTTTTTAGTAATTGAAACAACATGTTCAGATGCTCCAAACAATTTTGGTAAATCACGGAACAAGTAAAGCAAGCCAATACTCAGCAATGCCGAACATAACATCAGCCAGATGCCTTGAATAAAAATTTGACGAATGCGTGGTATGTCATGGGAACCATAAGCTTCTGAAAGCTTGAGCATCACACCTTGCAGAATCCCCATACCAATGACATAAACCACTGTATATAAAGATAAGGTCACCGATAATGCTGCTACATGATCGTTACTAAAATGCCCTACATAAGCAATATCAATCAATCCACTTAAAACTAGAATTAAATTGCTTGAGAGCATGGGAATAAATAATTTAAAAATCTGGTTCATCTAGAAAATGCCTTATTTTTCTTTACGATTTATACTCATATTCACGTTATTTTTAGTGCATCAATTCAAAGCAAAAGACATACCAGTTCTAGCTTTAACTCCCCTAAAATATGCTTTAAATAAAAAGGCCAAACTATTCGTTTGGCCTTCTTTTGTCATGTATATTGTTTATACAGTTATTCTTGTTTGTGTTTACTTGCCCAATAAGTCGCAAGTGCAGGCCCAGAAATATTATGCCAAAGACTGAAAATCGCGCTTGGTACAGCTGTAATTGGAGAAGCAGCAAAATGGACTGCTGCAAGTGCAACACCTAAGCCTGAGTTTTGCATTCCGACTTCTACAGCAATTGCTTTACTGTCCGCATAAGGTAATTTAAAGAAACGTGCCGCGGTAAAACCTAATAAATAGCCAAGCCCATTATGTAAGATCACCACAGCCAAAATGAGCAAGCCAGACTGTAAAATTGCTGCTTTGCTTCCACCAATAATCGCGGCCACAATCGCTACAATTGCAATGACTGAAACTAAAGGCATGACTTGAATATAAGATTCGACCTGACGTTTAAGCCATGTTCTTAAAATCAAACCAACGATAATAGGTAGTAGTACCACCTGCAAAATCGAAATAAACATCGAAGCCGCATCAATCTTTAACCATTGGCTGGCAAGCAGATAGAAAATCGCAGGCGTTAATACAGGTGCTAAAAGCGTTGATACCGATGTACAAGCGACCGATAAAGCCACGTTACCTTTGGCCATATAGGTAATCACGTTTGAAGCCGTTCCCCCGGGGCAACAACCTACCAAAATAACGCCGACCGCAATTTCAGGAGGCAAATTAAATAATTTACATAGAACATATGCCAAGCCCGGCATCACCACAAACTGCGCAACCACCCCAATCAATACCGCTTTAGGGCTTTGTAATACCCCTTTAAAGTCATCGACGGTCATGGTCATTCCCATACCAAGCATAATAATGCCCAAAATCCATGGAATGTAAGCTTTAAGCCAGACAAAAAATTCAGGCTGCCATAGCGCTAGTGCTGCAAAAACAATGACCCATAAGGCAAAAGTTTTTTGAATAAATTGGGTAAAGCGCAGGAATGCAGACATACTTTCTATCCCTAAAAATTAAAATACTAGACCAATAGACTTAGCGCCCGCTCAACAGATCAGTCGACTGAATACGGACAACACCTTGTTGTTGCATGGTTTGCCAAGCTTGTTCTAACGAACCATTCAGATCAATCCCTTTACAAGCATCTTCAACCACTAAAGTTTTAAAACCTTGCTTAACTGCATCTAAAGCAGTCCATGCTACACAAAAGTCCGTAGCAATTCCGACCACATAAACCGTATCAATACCGCGCTCTTTTAGATAACCCGTTAAACCCGTCGTTGTAGAGTGATCAGCTTCTATAAAAGCCGAGTAGCTATCAATATGTGCATGAAAACCTTTTCGGATAATCAGTTGAGCTGTCGGAATATTTAAATCAGGATGAAACTCCGCATCTTGAGTACCTTGTACACAATGCTTAGGCCAAAGCACCTGCTGTCCATAGTCGAGTTCAATGGTTCCAAATGGTTGCTTGCCAAAATGATTGGCTGCAAAAGAGATATGATTATCCGGGTGCCAGTCCTGAGTCAGGACGACATTTTCAAAACAACCAGCAAGTTGGTTAATCGTTGGAATAATTCTATCGGCATCAGCAACTGCTAAATTTCCACCCGGTGTAAAACCATTTTGTACATCAACTACGATTAAAACCGCATTTTGTGGTTGTTTATTCATTTTCATGTCATCTTCAATCCCAACTGGGGAATTGCATTCTATCTTGCCACAAAAATAGCCAATATTAAGTAAGGCTCAGCTGAATCCGACTGTATTGTTGTGTTTAGTGGGTGTTCTTAATGCGCAATAACGAAAACATCCTATCTTTTCCTCAAGTTTACATCGCGATTATCCGTTAGGCGTATTGTTCTTATGCGTCTGATCAGTCATAATTTGCATAATTGTCATTCAACAATCTGTTATTGTTAGAACTGGACAATCAAAATACTGCAACCATCCCACATTTTGTTTTTCTTACCTCAGATTCGGATGGATAAATAGGATATTTTTAAAAATGACTCAGCAAGCACAGACCATTCAAGGCTCAATCGTCGCAATCGTCACACCCATGTTGAAAGACGGCGGTGTAGATTGGAAGGGTCTTGAGAAGCTGGTTGAGTGGCACATAGAACAAGGTACAAACAGTATTGTAGCCGTCGGTACAACCGGCGAAGCCTCAACATTGAGCATGGAAGAGCACACACAGGTTATTAAAGAAATTATTCGTGTAGCCAATAAACGTATTCCAATTATTGCCGGTACTGGTGCAAACTCAACCCGTGAAGCAATCGAATTAACTAAAGCTGCTAAAGACCTCGGTGCTGATGCAGCTTTACTTGTAACACCATATTATAACAAGCCAACCCAAGAAGGCCTTTACCAACACTATAAAGCGATTGCTGAAGCTGTTGAATTACCGCTTATTCTCTATAACGTACCTGGTCGTACTGGCGTAGACCTTTCAAACGACACAGCTGTACGTTTAGCAGAGATCTCGAATATTGTCGGCATTAAAGATGCAACAGGTGACGTACCTCGTGGTAAAGCTTTAATTGAGGCGTTAAACGGCAAGATGGCTGTGTACTCAGGTGATGATGAGACAGCATGGGAACTTATGCTTCTTGGCGCTGACGGCAACATCTCGGTTACTGCAAATATTGCACCTAAAGCAATGAGTGAAGTATGTGCTGTTGCGATTGCCAAAGATGAACAACAAGCGAAGACGCTTAACAATAAGATTGCAAATTTACACAATATTCTATTTTGCGAATCAAACCCAATTCCTGTGAAATGGGCACTACATGAGATGGGACTGATTGATACTGGTATTCGCTTACCACTCACTCCTCTCGCTGAGCAATATCGCGAACCTCTCCGCAATGCCCTAAAAGATGCGGGAATTATTTAATAAGAGCAATTTATGATGCAATTACGTCTTGGTTTAGTCCTTGCAGTTTCAGCCTTAAGTTTAGCTGGTTGTGGTCGCTTCGCAATTAATAATCACTCTTTAGATTATAAAAATGCCAAGCAACTTGCCCCGCTTGAATATCCTGCCGATGCAACTGTACGACCAGCGACACCTTTGTATCCTGCACCAACTGTAGAACAGCGCGCTATCGATAACGCACCGAAGTTTGAAAATAAGCGTGGCAACCGCTATGCACTGCCACGCCCTGAACAAACGCAAGGTAATGCGACACTAGATGCCTCTGCTCAAACGACGACTGCGCTTGGACGTCCTCAGCTTGTGACTGACGGTAATAAAAATCCGTTGTTAAAAGTTGATGGAAATACAGCCGAGATCTGGCAATACACCAAAGCTACGTTAAGTACTTTAAATTTCAACATCATCGCTCAAGGCAGTAATCAAGCGACGATTAAAGTAAATGACAATACTTATGTGCTTAAACTTACTGGTGTAGGTTCTAGTCATACTCTTGCTCTATTTAATGTAGATAACACTTTTGCAAGCCCAGATGTGGCTGCTGAAGTGTTAAACCAGATTTACCAAAATTGGCCAGCCTAGTCGTTTACTAGGCATTTTTTTTAAAAAGGTTCCCTCATGTTAAAACAAACCTTGCTCTATACTGGTAAAGCAAAATCTGTATATGAAACAGACAATGCCGACCATCTGATTTTAGTCTTTCGTGATGATGCCTCTGCGTTCAACGGCGAAAAAATCGAACAACTAGATCGTAAAGGCAAGGTGAACAACCGTTTTAACGCCTTCATTATGGAAAAACTTGCTGCTGCGGGTATTGAAACGCATTTTGAAAAATTGCTTTCTCCAACTGAAGTGCTTGTTAAAAAACTTCAAATGATTCCAGTTGAATGTGTAATTCGTAACTACGCAGCTGGTTCTCTATGCCGTCGCTTAGGTGTAGAAGAAGGTAAAGAGTTAACTCCTCCTACATTTGAATTGTTCTATAAAGATGACGGTCTAGGCGACCCAATGGTTAACGAATCTCAAGCGATTGCTTTAGGTTGGGCGACTGCTGAACAGTTAGAACAAATGAAAGTTTTAACTTATAAGGTAAACGATGTATTAAAAGCATTATTTGCTGAAGGCAACATGATTTTGGTGGACTTCAAGCTTGAATTCGGTGTTTTCCATGACCGCATCGTGCTTGGTGATGAGTTCTCTCCAGACGGCTGCCGTTTATGGGATAAAGACTCTAAGAAGAAACTCGACAAAGACCGTTTCCGTCAAGGTTTAGGCGGTGTTGTTGAAGCTTATGAAGAAGTTGCTGCTCGTTTAGGCGTAGATTTATCTGATATCTAATCAGTAAAACTTCATAAAAAAACCGGGCTAAAGCCCGGTTTTTTTATATTCAGCGCTATGCGCCCCAAACAATGTAGACAGATTTGTCTATTTCAATAAATTAACACTTGCATAAGCTTAATTTAAAACACTAAAATCTAAAAAAACACAAAGCACTTCACAATAATTAAATTTAAAAACTCGGATGAACCTATGGAATTATCTAAGCTTGAAAAGAGATTAATGAATCATCCAATCCATTTTGGTGAAAATCCTTTGGTCTTATTAAACAACTTTAGCACTTCTGCCTTAAAACAAGGATGGAGCGAAGCTGAAGTAGAAACCGTCATTTCTGAAGCTTCTCAAGGTGACTATATGGCGCTCATCCGTACTTTAAGAGCTTATACTTTTCTTTAATCTTATTGTTGATGATCCAGCCATTGTGCATTCAATTTATAAAAAGACACATAAAGCTGTTATGAATAGACTAGATTTATCCTGAACACTGCCTTAACAATAAATAAAACAATAAATATAAGATATTTATTCAGTGAGGAGTAAACCTGATGGACCATGAAATAGAGGAAAAGAAAGTCGAGAAAACTTTAAGCTGGCGTGAAAAAATGGCAGTCGAAGAACATGAGAAACTGTCACCTCGTCTAGTTTATGAAATTATCCGCCGTGATGGTGCCGAAGAGCTTGATCGTCCAACAACTGCACTGATCTTTTCAGGGATTGCCGCGGGTTTAGTCATCAGTTTTTCATTTGTATTTAAAGCGATTATTGCTGCTTATCTCCCAACTGATGCAGTCTGGACCGATTTAATCACTAATGTGGGTTATACCATTGGGTTTCTAATCGCTATATTGAGTCACATGCAACTCTTTACTGAGAATACGATCACCACAGTTGTGCCTTTATTTAATCCCTTTACTTTCGATAAATTACGAGCAGTGGGCCGCTTATGGGGCATTGTGATTCTATGCAACATTATTGGAACAGCTTTGGCGAGTTTATTTTTCCTAACTACCCACCTGTTTACGCCAGATATTGACAAAACACTGGATGAACTCGCACATCATGTGGGTTCCTTTTCTGCAACCCAGAATCTGCTCAAAGGCATTATGTCAGGGCTGTTAATTGCTGCCTTGGTCTGGATGTTGCCTTCAGTCAGTAATAAGTTTCTGCTCATCTTTTTCATGACGTATCTGATAGGACTGGGTGACTTTACCCATGTAGTGGTTGGTTCTACAGAAATGTCCTATCTGGTCTGGCAAGGAGAAGCTTCTATTAGCAAGTATCTGTTTACTTTCCTCATCCCTACCACTATCGGCAATATTATTGGCGGTACAGGTGTGTTCACGCTACTGATTTATGGTCAGGTCACTAAAGAGCTGGAATAGCATAAAGCGGGAACTATTGTTCCTGCTGCCATCTGCGTTGCTGTAAACGCTCACCTTCAACCTCACGCTTATTCCTTGCAGACTCATAGAGTTTGGTTCCCTTCAACTCAGGCGGCAAATAGTCTTGCAGCACAAAGTGCTCAGGGTAATCATGAGGATAGAGATAATTAATACCATAGCCTTGCTGTTTCATCAGCTTGGTTGGCGCATTTCTCAAATGTAAAGGCACAGGTAAATTTGCTGTTTTTTCAGCAAGTTCTAGAGCCTTATTAATCGCTAAATAAGTACTATTACTTTTTGCACTTGTTGCTAGGTAAACTGCTGTTTGGCCTAGAATAATTCGAGCCTCAGGCATACCTACCGCTTGTACAGAGCGGAAACACTCACCTGCAAGCAATAGCGCATTTGGATTAGAGTTTCCGATGTCTTCTGAGGCTGCAATCAGCATACGTCTTGCAATAAAAACCGGATCTTCTCCGCCTTTAAGCATACGAGCCATCCAATATAGCGTTGCATCTGGATCACTGCCTCGAATTGATTTAATAAAGGCAGAAACAAGGTCGTAATGCTGCTCGCCCGATTTGTCATAACGCGCAATATTTTGTTGCGCGACTTTCACTACTACCGCATTGGTAATCGTGTTTTCAATTTCTGGTTCAAAGGTGCTTGCAATCAAGTCCAGTAAATTAAGCGCTTTACGTGCATCACCTGCTGCGAACTGAATGAGTGCATCATATTCTTCAATATGGATATAACGTTCTTTTAAGAATTTATCGCTTTGAAGTGCATTGTTGAGTAGTGTCTGAATTGCCTCACTGTCTAAACTATTTAAAGTATAGACCTGACAGCGTGATAAAAGTGCGCTATTCACTTCAAAAGACGGGTTTTCAGTGGTCGCACCAATTAAAGTAATTTTGCCTTTTTCAACTGCACCCAATAAAGCATCTTGCTGTGATTTATTAAAACGATGAATTTCGTCAATAAAAACCACAGGTGTCAGTAAATCACCACTTTCTGCAATCACTTCACGTAATTCTTTTACGCCCGTATTCAGCGCAGACAAGCTCACAAATGGACGGTCTATCGCCTGTGCCAAAAGTAAAGCAATCGTTGTTTTACCAACGCCTGGTGGGCCCCAAAAAATAATAGAAGGCAAATGTCCCTGATCAATCATTTGACGTAAGGGCGCATGTTCACCTAATAAATGATCTTGCCCAATAATTTCAGACAAGTCTCTTGGGCGCAGGCGTTCGGGAAGTGGAATATGGGTGTCTGACATCTCAAATAGCTTTATCGTCTTTTCACTATAGTCTATTGTGTCTCACAGAAATCTACAATTTGAATCTATGAGACACGTCCTTTATTTACAGGCTCTTGCTTAGCATTAAGAGGGTTTCTTACTCAGCTTGAGTAAACGCGCATTTGAGCCATCTTCAATCACCCAAATCGAACCATCTTGTGCTTCATGCAACCCACGAATACGTTTTTTCATATCCAATCTTTGCACTTCTTTCACGGGCTTATGCTCTAAATCCACCACAATAATCGCTTCGGAAGATAACCCGCCAATTAAGGCTTTATTTTGCCATGCAGGAAATTGTTGTCCGCGATAAATGATCATACTCGATGGAGAGATAACAGGAGTCCAGTCAATTTCTGGTGCTTTAAACTCTGGCCGAGTGTGATGATCTGGAATAGGTTGGCCCGAATAATGGTCTCCATTTGAAACGATTGGATAACCATAATTTTCACCTTTAGTAATAATATTAAGCTCATCACCACCTTTAGGCCCCATCTCAACCACCCACAGCTGTCCTTGGCGGTCAAAAGCCATACCTAACGGGTTACGGTGTCCCAGTGACCATATTTCAGCAGTGACCCCGCCTTGCTTATAAAAAGGGTTACCTACAGCCGCGGTGCCATCCTCATTTAAACGCAAGATTTTACCTAAGTTACTTTTCATGTTTTGGGCAGGATCAAACTTTTGTCGCTCACCTGAACTGACCCACAGCTTACCATCTGTACCAAAAAGCATGCGATGTCCATAATGGCCTTGTCCCGAGACTTTAGGTACTTGCTGCCAAATCTGCTTTATATCGGTGAGTTTTGGCTGATTAGGATGAGATAAATCTAGTTTCGCACGTGAAATCACTGCGCCAGATCCACCTTGCCCTTTTGTAGCGTAGCTGAGATAAACCCAATGATTCTTGGCAAAGTCAGGGTGTAAAATGACATCTCCTAAACCACCCTGTCCTCCATAGTTCACCGCTGGAACACCTTGCACATCCAATATTTGCTTATTTTTAGGGTTAAAAATTTTTAATTTACCTTGCCGTTCAGTCACTAATAAACGCTGATCAGGCAGACTGGTCACAGCCCAAGGCTCATTAAAATCTGAGACTGCTTCAACCTGATAAGTTTGTTTGATGGCAACAGACTGATCTGCTTTTGCAGTCGTATTTTGTTCAGGATTTTTTGAATTGGTATTATTAGACCCACAGGCCATTAACAAAAAAAAGCTACTACATAATAAGGGGGCTGCTAATCGTCTCATCATTTTTATCTCCTTTGTTTTTATTGTTATATTACGGAGATGAGCAAAAAAATTACGATAAAAGTGTTACTTTATTATACGCTGTAATCAAACATTCTCTTTTAAGACTAAATTAGCGCACCCATCGCACAATATAATCTTCAAGATCATCTTCATGGACATCAACTTCAGAAATACAACGTCCTGCAACTGACTTTTTCGCCTTAACCACGCTTTGTCTCGAACCCGTATTTAAATAATGCCAAGAAGGTAAATTCTTACCTTCATTCAAGCGCTTATAGGCACAGCTTGAAGGCAACCAGTGGATTGTTTTTAAAGACTCTACCGTTAATTGTAGGCAGTCAGGTACTTGCTGCTGACGATTCGGATAGTCCGTGCAACGCCCTGTACCACAATCAAGTAACTTACAGGCCACTTTGGTATAAGCCACCTCATGTGTATCTTCATCTTCTAGTTTTACCAGACAGCATAAACCACAGCCATCACATAAAGCTTCCCACTCAGCCTGAGTCAGTTGCTCTAACGGATAGTTTTTCCAAAAGAGTGGTCGAAGTGAGGTCTCGGTAGACATAATCTTTTAACAGCTGATGAGATAAAATGATGTATCAGTATAGCATTGAAGTGGTCTGTACTAAAAAAGAAGCTGTATTTATGACATCACAAAATGATTGTTTAATATACATTTCAACCACATAAACGACACATTCCGAGTAAAAAACACGCTATATAGTTAAATGACAATGAAAAATAAGGAGGACAGCATTATGTTCCGTTGGGCGATAATTTTTGCAGTAATTGCACTCATTGCCAGTCTATTAGGGTTTGGTGGTGTTGCAGGGCTATCTAAAGACTTTGCCGTGATTTTATTAGTTGTAGCTGTAATTCTAGCTGTAATTGGGTTCATTTCTCGAGGCCGAACTTAATTTAATCATGATCACATAAAAAGAAGGAACTGGTTTCCTTCTTTTTTATTGCTTATAGCTTTGTATCTTTTTCTTTTGATGTAGATTTTTACATAGTTATTTATTTTAGTTCTTAATTTTTATGCTTTAATCAAGCGTATTTAAATCGATTTAAATTTCAGGATTAATGTCATGAGTACTGCAATTAAAACCCGTGAAATTCAATATACTGCACCAGATGGTAGCCATTTAATTGGTTACTTTGCGGCTCCAGATAGCGAAACACCTGTTGCGGGTGTGATTGTTGCTCCTGAGTGGTGGGGACGTAACGAATATACAGAGCAACGCGCACGTGAACTTGCTGAACACGGCTATGCTGCGCTTGCAATTGATATGTATGGTGATAAAAAAGTTACAACGACCGCAGCTCAAGCCTATGAATGGATGATGCAGACATTTGAAGAGTTAGACACGGTGACTGATCGTGCCAATGCTGGGCTTCAAACTTTAGCTGCTCAGCCAGAAGTAAACAGTGAAAAAATTGCCGCTGTCGGTTACTGCTATGGTGGTAAAGTCGTATTAGATCTTGCGCGTTCAGGTGCTCCACTAAAAGCAACTGCAACTTTCCATGGCACATTAACGCCTAAAGCTCCTGCTCAAAAAGGCGACATTCAAGGTGAAGTTTTAGTTCTACATGGTGAATTAGACAGTATGGTCACCTTAGAAGATGTTGCTAATTTTGAAAAAGAGATGCAAGCTGCTGAGGTTAAACATGAAGTAGTGGTTTTAGAAGGTGCTAAACATGGCTTTAGTAACCCGCTTGCCGATGAAAGAGCTAAAGCGAACGGTGTGGACCTTGGCTACAATAGCGAAGCGGAAAAACAAGGCCTTGCTAAAATGTATGCTTTATTAGATCGTACGCTAAAATAAAAGAAGCAAATTTGGAGCAAATGATTTTTTTGCATTTGCTCCCTTAAATGTTTATGACTTTGCAATATTTTTACTGTATTTTTTAAACCATACTTCAATAACTATACTCCCGTTGAGCTAGAGCAAAGCCTAGTCTTATTTCCCGCACTCGGGGTTTAATGGAATAACATGAGAGGATACAACAATGACTGACAAGAAATGTCCGTATTGCGAATTTGATGAATATGACATCATTGATAAGAATGAATTTGCTGTAATTTTGCCTGATTCTAATCCGTTATCTAAAGGCCACTGTGTAGTAACACCACTGCGCCATGTTAGTTCTTTTTTTGACATTACGTCTAAAGAACATCAAGGCTTACTGACACTTCTTGAAATTGCCCGTCATGAGACACAGCTTCGCCATCAGCCAGATGGCTTTCATATTGGTTTTAATGATGGTGAAGTTTTTGGAAAAACTTCAGATCATTTCCACATTCATGTCATTCCTTACTAAAAAACCCAGCCGTTGAAACTTGATCAACGTTGGGGTGTACAAAAGGATTAATCCTTTTTACCCATAGAACAGGGACTAAATTTTTGATGTAGTCCCTGTTTTTATATGTCCATTTTCTTCATTTGCTTTAAACAAAATTTCACCCAAATTTCAGCTATAATTTAGCCCTTACTTCTCTTCTATAGCTGTTCATGCCTGAATTTTCTTTTTCTGATGCCCTCTTAAACTGGTTCGATCAACATGGTCGTCACGATTTGCCTTGGCAAGTTGCCGATGATCCGTACAAAGTTTGGGTTTCTGAAATTATGCTACAACAGACTCAGGTGAAAACGGTCTTGCAATATTTTGACCGCTTTATGGAGCGCTTTCCAACGGTAGACGCTTTAGGTCATGCAACTTGGGATGAAGTAGCACCTTATTGGGCAGGTCTTGGCTATTACGCTCGTGCACGCAATTTGCATAAAGCGGCTGGTCTTGTCACGCAGCAAGGTAAATTTCCTGAAACGCTAGAAGAATGGATTGCGTTACCTGGCATTGGTCGCTCTACCGCAGGCGCGCTCATGTCTTTAGGTTTACGTCAGTACGGTGTCATCATGGATGGCAACGTGAAACGCGTCTTAGCTCGTTTCTTTGCAATTGAAGATGATTTAAGCAAACCACAGCACGAGCGTGAAATGTGGAAACTGGCTGAAGAGCTTTGCCCTACACATCGCAATCATGACTACACTCAAGCGATTATGGATCTCGGCGCAACCATCTGTACGCCTAAAAAACCGCTATGTTTATATTGTCCAATGCAAGCTCATTGTCAGGCTTATCAGCAAGGGTTAGAACAAGAATTACCTTTTAAAAAACCGAAAAAAACACCGCCTGTTAAAACAGCAGATGTTCTTATTATTCAGTGCGAAGGTGAATGGTTCTGGCAGCAACGCCAAGCTCATGGTCTATGGGGCGGTTTATTCTGTTTACCTATTTTAGAAAATGAACATGAACGACTGAGCATAAGCCAACAATTCAAACTACAGCCTCAAGCACAAACTTTTCAGATCAGCCATAGCTTCACTCATTTCACATGGTTACTTAATGCTCATGTGTTCCACGTGGAACCTGATCAAAAAGAACATCTGGCGATTGAACTTGAAGGCCAATGGTTGAGTCCGGAACAAGCTATTGCCAAAGGTGTTCCAACCGCCATGAAAAAATTGATCTCGAAAAGCCGTTCATGACATAGTGAGCAAAATAATTTTGATATGGTTGTGACAGGGAGTATTTTGTGCGACGTTTTGTTTCTCATTTCTCACTTGGTTTTCTGATTATTCTATTGGCTGCTTGTGCCAGTGCACCTAAAAAACCTGCCCCACTTCCACCCGCTCAAGTCATCAAACTCAAAAGTATGCAGCTTCCAAGTCGACTACCTGTACCTGTAAAAGGTATTGACCGTGATGAATTAAAAGACACATGGGGAGCTGCTCGGAGTCAGGGCCGTAGTCACGAAGGAATTGATATTTTGGCTCCACGTGGAACCAAAGTGTACAGTGCAACCGAAGGACTCGTTGCAGATCTTCGCAATAACAACTTAGGTGGCAAAGTCATCTGGATTTTAGGTCCAGCCGGGACATGGCATTATTATGCTCATCTTGATGGTCACAAACGTGGCTTAAATGTGGGTGACTATGTCAAAAAGGGCGACCTCATTGGCTATGTCGGCAATACGGGCAATGCACGTTATACTTCACCTCATCTTCATTATGGTCTTTACTTAGATGGTAAAGGTCGTGGTGCTGTTAATCCTTATTCATATTTACGCTAGGAACATTTTATGTCGGAAGCGCTGATCAATCGCTTAGTAGAGTTTGCCGAGTCTGGCAACCAGCAAAAGATCGTTTTAAATGGCAATAGCTATCAAGGCTGGATCATGGAAATCAGCGATGATGCCCTACTGATCAGTACCGGTTTTTCAGACAAAGTTGGCAAAGACTTTTGGCTAAAGTTTGAAGACTTAACACAAGCAGAACTGTATTATTGGGATACTCGCCCGAATGAATGGGTGCTATTTAAACTTTAAAATTCTAAGATAAATATAAGGAGCATTATCATGGAAACTCAACGTTGCGGATGGTGTTCCGACGATCCACTCTATATTGCTTACCATGATGAAGAATGGGGTAAACCCGAACACGACGAAGCACGATTATTTGAAATGCTCTGTCTTGAAGGTCAGCAAGCCGGCCTATCATGGATTACCGTACTGAAAAAAAGAGAAAGCTACCGTCAACACTTTTTTAATCATCCGATTGCAGACATTGCTTCATTTACAGATGATTTTTTAGAACTAAAATTATCCGATGCTGGCTTAATTCGTCACTTTGGTAAACTCAAAGCCATTCGTGATAATGCTATTGCTTGGCAAGCGCTCAAAGTACAAGTTGGTGATGTTCCTACATGGCTTTGGCAGTTTGTAGATGCAGCTCCACAAAACAATGATGTTGTAGATTATCGTAAGGCCCCTGCTCAAACTGAACTCAGCGTAAAACTTTCCAAGAATCTTAAAAAGAATGGTTTCAAATTTGTTGGCCCAACCACCTGCTATGCTTTTATGCAGGCAGTAGGCATGGTCGATGATCATGAAAACGATTGTCAATTTAAAGCTTCATAACCCACCAGAACGGTTCAAAGCCGCTTAAGGAGTTTCCGATGAGCAATAATACGATTCAAGCTTATGCTGCAATGCAGGCAGGTGAAAAACTGGTTCCCTATCAATTTGACGCAGGTGAATTACAACCGCATCAGGTTGAGGTAAAAGTTGAATATTGTGGTTTATGTCATTCTGATATTTCTGTTTTAAATAATGAATGGCGTTCGACCGTGTACCCTGTGGTTGCAGGTCATGAAATTATTGGACGAATTGTTGCTTTGGGCTCAGAAGCCAAAGGTCTACAAATTGGACAGCGTGTCGGTATTGGTTGGACAGCTGAAAGTTGCCAAGCCTGTGATGAATGTATTGGTGGTCAGCAAGTACTGTGTACAGGTGGGAATGTTGCAACAATCGTGGGGCATGCTGGTGGCTTTGCTGATAAAGTCCGTGCAGGTTGGCAATGGACCATTCCCCTCCCTGAAAATTTAGATGCTGAAAGTGCAGGTCCTTTACTGTGTGGCGGAATTACCGTTTTTGATCCACTACTCAAACACAAAATTCAGGCAACGCATCATGTGGGTGTAATTGGCATTGGTGGTTTAGGCCATATAGCCATTAAGCTACTTAAAGCATGGGGCTGTGAAATCACTGCTTTTAGTTCTAACCCAGATAAAACGGAAGAACTCAAAGCAATGGGAGCGGACCATGTGGTAAATAGTCGCGATACAGAGGCAGTAAAAGCTCAAAAAGGTAAATTCGATCTATTGCTAAGTACCGTGAATGTGACTCTAAATTGGTCTGCTTTTATTGCAACACTGGCACCAAACGGAACCTTACATTTCTTAGGTCTTACGCTTGAGCCTGTTCCTGTTTCTGTTGGTTCTCTTATGGGTGGTGCCAAGTCAGTGACTGGTTCACCTACAGGCTCACCTGCTGCACTACGTCAGCTTTTAAAGTTTGCTGCACGCAAAAAAATTGCGCCTCAAATTGAGCTATTTCCAATGTCACAGCTCAATGAAGCAATTGAACGTCTACACTCGGGTCAGGCACGCTACCGCATTGTGCTTAAAGCAGACTTTGCAGAATAAGGCTAACTCACTGATTTAATTTGTTGTCGTGACCAGTCCGCCAAATCTTTAATGGCTTGGCGGACATCTCCTGTTAGCTCATGACCTGCATTTAAACGAATAAAATGCCGATAGCGCTCATCCTCCCCAAAAACATGCCCGGGAACTACGGTAATTCCATGAGATTTTGCAGTGTAATAGAGCGCCAAACTATCTACGGTTTTAGGTAACTGCATCCATAAGGCATAACCCCCATCTGGTTGACTCAGTGCAATTGGAATACCTTCAAAGGCATTTAAAATACAACTACGATACTCCTCGACTTGCCGCATCAAATTCGGTCTTAACTGCTCTAAATGCTCCCTGTAACCACGACTATAAATAAAATCAGCTAGGCCTAATTGTAGCGGTGTATTGACCCCTATATTACTGGCTACCAGCTCAAGCCTTAAATGTTGTAGCTTCGCACTTAAACAGAACCACCCTACGCGATACGCACTCGACAAAGATTTAGATACCGACCCACACCAAATTACATAGCCTTCACGGTCCCAATAGCGTATAGGTAATGGTCGCTCACCACTGTAGCCACACTCTCCATAAATATCATCTTCGATAATAAAGCACTGATACTTTGCTGCTAACTCGGCAATCTTTTGTTTTTCTGTATTACTTAAACAGTATCCCAATGGGTTCTGATAGTTGGCTGTCATTAAGCAAACTTTAGCTAAACCCTGCTTCATAAATGATTCTAAGCGCTCAAGATCGATACCACGATGATGCGCTGGAATTTCAATGATCTGTCGTTTTAAACTTGCTATAAGCTGTAGTTGTCCATTAAAAGTAGGCGTCGGAATTAAAATACTATCGCCTACTTCTGTTAGATGTTGAATCACCAAAGACAAAGCAGGCATGCAGCCATTGGTAATAAAAATATCTTCTACCGCGATAAAAATCCCATCTTCACGCCAATGATCAGATAATGCTTTTCTTAGTTGCTCATGCCCTTGTTTATTACAATAAAGAAAGTCTTGAGGCTGACAATTTTTTAAAGCTCGTTGAATAGAACGACGTAAACCTTCTACTGGAATAAAATGAGGCGTTAACTGAATAGAGCCTAATGGTACAAGATGGCTTTGTAAGGCAGCTTCCTGAATTTGATTATGCAATTCCAGATTTGAAACTTGTCGAGGTAAAGACAAGAAATCTGGACTTTCAGGAATGGGTCCGGATTGTGCACGAGCTACCACAAAATAACCTGACTTTGGCTTTACATAAATAAGCCCCCTCGCCTCAAGTAACTCATAACAACTTTTTGCTGTACTTAAACTAATGCTGTGCTGACGAGCAAAATCTCGTAAAGAAATAAGTTTCTGATGAGGTTTAAGCTCATCTTGATAAATACGATGTGCTAATTGATTGGCAAGAACCTGATATTGGAAAGTCATTCTGTGCTGCTTTTTTAAAAATTTCTGTATCTGTACTGGTTTATAGAACACCTTTAGGCTGTAGAAATCAACTCAGAAAGTAGCAAGGTCATGAAATTAAAAGCTATATTGTTATTTACTATTGTTTTAGCTGGTTGCCAACAACAACCAAAAGATGAGCAGTACAGACATACTGTTTGCCAAAGCCTCATAGAAGGTTATTTAAAAATGACAAATCAACAAGACTATAAAATGGAGCAACGCACTGATGAAAAGACCAGTACGATTTCTCATTATCAATATAAACGGAATAGCTCAAATGAAGTTGTAATGGTGAACTCGGTTTATTCAACTTTGTATTTTAGCTGCCGAGAACAGCAAAAAAGCTATTTTCTGTCTCAACATTCATCACAAGGACAAACGACCCCACTTTTAGAAGTTCATTTTCCAACTGACAGTTACACTACTTTTAGAGAGCGTTTTTAAAACCGTCTTTTAACTGTTCTGCCAAAAACTCAATAAATAAACGAATTCGTTTTGGTAGATGCTCTTGTTGATAATACACAGCATGGATGCTTTGGTATTGATGTTCAATTTGGTCTTCAAATAAAGCAATCAATCGCCCTTCTTCAATATCTTTCCAAATTTCAAATTCAGATAGTCGTGCAATACCATGTCCTCTAATCGTCAACTGACGTACCGTCTCGCCACTTGATGCTTTAATTTTTGATTGTGCAAAAAAATATTCATCACCAACTTTAATCGGCCAACTATTGATATATGCAGGCCTGGTAAAACCAATCAAATCATGTTGTTCAAGCTGTTCAGGTTGTGTCGGTGTACCCTTAATTGCTAAATACTCAGGGCTTGCAACGATAAATAAGCGACTTTTACATACTAATTTGGCATGAAGACTTGAATCATTAAGTTCTCCGAATCGGAATGCAACATCGGTTTTATGTTGCAGTAGATCAATCACCTGATCATTACTATTTAACTCAATTTCAATGTTTGGATAGCACTCACGAAACTTATGCATTAATGGCGCAATTACGTGTAAGACAAACGGCGTTGCCGAATCAATGCGAATGAGTCCCGCAGTCCCCTGATCAGATTTTTGTAGTTCTTCTTCAGCCGCATTTAGCTCATTTAAGATTTTACGGGCCTTTACCAGAAACTGTTGCCCTTCTTGAGTGAGTTTTAATTTACGTGTCGTTCGTTCTAACAAAGTCACATCTAACTTAGCTTCTAGGCGCGTTAAAGATCGACTGACTCCTGAAGGCGTTTGTTTTAAATGTTCTGCCGCCGCAACAAAAGAGCCCGTATCAACGATTGCGATAAACGCGACCAGCTCTTCAATTGTTGATTTCATGTCTTATTCCATTATTGACTAATGATCAAAGATATTTTGCTTATTCATCTATTTTTTCGCAACAATAAAAAAAGCAAAATGCACATCAAGTTAAATGATTATTCAAATTTAGGTAAACACATGAATATCCCACGTTTTGGTCTAGGAACTTTCCGTCTTAAAGAACAAGCAGTTATTGATTCTGTTAAAACTGCTTTAGACGTAGGTTACCGTGTCATTGATACTGCTCAAATTTATGATAATGAAGCAGCGATTGGTCAAGCGATTGCCGAAAGCGGTGTATCACGTCAGGACTTATTTTTAACCACAAAAATCTGGGTAGATAATTTTGCTCAAGATAAGTTTATTCCAAGCTTAAAAGAAAGCTTAGAAAAGCTTCGTACTGACCATGTTGACCTCACTTTGATCCATTGGCCAGCACCGGACTTAGGCGTTTCGATTCCTGAAGTTATGAAGCTTTTACTTGAAGCAAAACAACAGGGCTTAACTAAACAAATTGGTATTTCAAACTTCAATATTGAGCTTACTCAACAAGCAATTGACACAATTGGTGTAGAGCATATTGCAACAAACCAGATTGAGCTAAGCCCTTATCTTCAAAACCATAAGCTTGTAAATTTCTTACAAGAGAAGAATATTGATGTGACTTCATATATGACGCTTGCCTACGGCAAAGTGCTTCAAGACCCAGTTCTCGCTGAAATTGCAGCAGCGCATAAAGCAACAACAGCACAAATTGCACTAGCATGGGCATTGCAACGTGGTTTTGCAGTCATTCCATCTTCGACTAAACGTGAAAACCTGATTAGCAACTTAAAAGCACAGGATATCGAGTTAACTTCAGCTGAAATGCAAATGATTGCCGAACTTGATCGTAACAGTCGTGAAGTTAGCCCAGAGCCATGGGCACCAGTTTGGGACTAAACTCATGAACACTCAATCAAATACGGCGTTCTCGTTATTGGCATTGGCAATTGGTGCCTTTGCCATTGGCACCACGGAATTCTCTCCAATGGGATTGTTGCCGAATATCGCTAATGATTTAGGGATTTCAATTCCAACGGCAGGGATGTTAATTACGGGTTATGCACTTGGCGTCATGCTAGGTGCCCCATTCATGACCCTATGGTTTGGTGGTTTTGCACGACGTAATGCGCTTATTTTGCTGATGGCGATCTTTACGGTCGGTAACCTAATCGCAGCGTTTTCACCAAGTTATATGAGCTTATTAGGTGCACGTCTTATTACAAGCCTGAACCACGGTGCCTTTTTCGGGATTGGCTCTGTTGTAGCGGCAAGCATTGTGCCCGCACATAAACAGGCCAGTGCTGTAGCCACCATGTTTATGGGCTTAACCATTGCTAATATTGGTGGTGTACCTTTAGCAACATGGGTTGGGCAAAACATTGGCTGGCGTATGTCTTTCCTTGCGATTTCTTTGCTTGGTGTGATTACCATGCTCGCTTTATGGAAAGCGCTCCCACAAGGTATGGTTGCCCAAAAACCAAATGTGAAAGCTGAATTGAAGGTATTAACGCGTACTCCTGTGGTTCTTGCACTGCTCACCACCGTACTCGGTGCAGGTGCAATGTTTACGCTCTACACCTATATTGCGCCAAGTTTGACTGAGTTTACCCATGCTTCACCTACCTTCATTACGTTCATGTTGGTGCTGATTGGTGTCGGTTTCTCAATTGGTAACCATTTAGGCGGACGTTTTGCAGATTTGTCCATTAATAAAACTTTGATTGGTTTCTTGGTTCTGTTAATTGTGATGATGGTGACTTTCCCAATCCTTGCGCAAAGCCAGATTGGAGCAGCAATTGCATTAGTGATCTGGGGTGCAGCAACCTTTGCTTTAGTACCACCTTTGCAAATGCGTGTAATGTCAGTCGCTCATGAAGCACCGGGACTTGCCTCTTCAGTAAATATCGGTGCGTTTAACTTAGGTAATGCCGTAGGTGCAGCAGCAGGCGCGTTAGTACTCGATCTAGGTTGGGGTTATAGCGCAGTATCATTTGCTGGAGCATTACTGGCTGGCTTAGGTTTGCTATTGGTTTTATTTCAAATCAAACGCGAAAGTAACCCTGCACAAGCTTTACAGCAGTGTTCAGATTAATAAAAAAGCGCCTGATCTCAGGCGCTTTTTTTTAAACTATTTATTTTAAAATATCTGGTAATTTAGGGTGTTCATAAATCGGACTGGTCACTTCCCGCTTCATTTTCAGCAACATCTGGTAAGGTTGCTGTTGAACAAACATATTTACAAAGCTCAACGGAATTGCACCAGCAGGATCAGCATAACCACTGGTGGTTACTTTCACCTTATTATTTGCAAGTTTCTGGAATGTCCAATCCCCTTCATAGCGTGTTAAGCGCACTACATCAGGTTGTATCGGATAATTTCCACTAATTGCAGTATTTTTAATTGTCACAACGCCATTTGCAGCCTTGCTCATTTTTCCTTTTACAACCACATCGCGATCTTTCAAAGGAAACGGAAAATCCAACACCATGTATAGTGTGAACTCACCTTTTTTCTCATCTTGAGACAACATTTCAACTTTGCCCATATAAGGCACCCACTGGTCAGCACGATTTACATCTAAAATCACAGCGACAGCGCGTTCAAGTGGCACATCAAATGTCGTTTCAGCCTTATATTGAAAGACTGGATTATCAGTTTTTTGATAGGTCCAGACTTTAATATTATTGCGGTCTAAGCTGAGTTTAGCTTTTTCTGTAGAAGCAGCCCCCGTCCAGAGGCTGCTTAAGCAAAGAAGAGTGGTCAAGGCAATTTGTTTTTTATTCATGTTCTGCTCTATCTTGTTTTTCTCGCTACACATGGAATACGGACAGGGTTTTAAACCTGTACGTCGTTCAATCCTAAAACATCTTTCATGTCATATTTACGCGCTTCACGGCCTACAACCCATGCAGCAGCTCGCACTGCACCAGCAGCAAAGTTCATGCGGTTAGTTGCTTTATGAGTCACTTCAACGCGCTCACCTTCACCAATAAACATCACAGTGTGTTCGCCAACGATGTCACCACCACGAATGGTTTCAAAGCCAATCGTTTGACGGTCACGTGGGCCTGTATGCCCTTCACGGCCATACACAGCAACTTCTTTTAAGTTACGACCTAAAGTATCTGCAATTGCTTCGCCCATCATTAATGCTGTACCTGACGGCGCATCTACTTTATGACGGTGGTGAGCTTCAATCACTTCAATATCTACTGTATCGCCAAATACTTTTGCTGCAAGCTCAAGTAACTTGATTGATACATTTACGCCCACTGAATAGTTCGCAGCGTAAACCACTGGGGTATGCGTAGCAACTTCGTCTAACTCAGCTTTTTGCTCATCTGACATACCTGTTGTACCAATAACCATGGCAACCCCAGCTTCACGGCAAAGCTTTAAATGCTGAGCCGTTGCAACTGGTGCAGTAAAATCAATGATTACATCGCAGTCTTTAAGAACTTCTGCCAAGTTTCCTGAAACCTTCACACCCACTGAACCAATACCAGCAAGCTCACCTGCATCAGTGCCCACCAAACTACTTTCCGGACGCTCTACCGCAGCAGCTAATTGATAGCCTGCCTGTTGAACTGCTTGAATAAGCGTACGGCCCATACGACCGCCTGCACCTAAAATACCAATGCGTGGAGCTGCTGACATAATCTTCCCAATCTTCGGTTTTACGTAATTTACCTACTATATCAAAACTCTTTGCTCATCTTAAAAAGTAAAAATTATTTTTTGAGTTGGGACGAAATTTAATCTGTTTTCACAAAAGTTAAAGAATTGATCGGCAGACTACGGAGCCACGAATGAGAAAAAGATGACTATAAGGAGTTCAGCATGCATTCGAGAATTATTGGCTTTACAGTAATGATGGGGATTATGAGTTCAGTGGCATTTGCAGAGCCTGCAATCCAGCCAGAAGACACATTAGAAAGTTTATCTAAAGCGCGTATTACAACAAACGTAAATACTCAAACAGCAACGCCTACAGCTCAAACAAGCGATGCCAATGCTGAGGTTAAAGTTGAAGATATTGACCCAATTATTGGTGAAACAATAGCAGAAGCACCTAAAGCAGCTGTACAGGCAGAAGCAGTAGCCGCACCAGTGATCGAAAATGCTCCTACTCTTGCTTCTGGCGAACCGACTGTAAGTGTTGATGACATTGATGTTGCTCACCCTACAGAGTAAACAGACGTAATTTTCTTTTAAGCAGAATAAAAATAATAAAATGAATCAGCGCAATAAAAAGGCGGATATTTTATCAATATCCGCCTTCTTTTTAATTTCTTATATAATCAAGTATTAATCGAACAAACGATCAAAGAATGATTTTTTCTTCGGTGAAGAAGCACTGTCTTCGCCATCAAAAGAAGCTTGCAACTCTTTAAGTAATTCACGTTGACGAGAATTTAAGTTGACTGGTGTTTCTACCACAATACGGCAGAGTAAATCACCGACCATGCTACTACGTACTGGACGAACGCCTTTGCCACGTAAACGGAATAATTTACCTGTTTGAGTTCCCTCAGGAATTTTCAGGCTAACACGGCCTTCCAAAGTTGGAATTTCAATTTCTTTACCAAGTGCAGCATCAGCAATGCTCACTGGTACGTCCATATAAAGATCTGCGCCATCACGTTGGAAAATTTCGTGTTCACGAACGACGACTTCAACGTACAAGTCACCTGATTGGCCATCACGAATAGCTTCGCCTTTACCACTCAAACGAACGCGATCACCATTATCTACACCCGCTGGAATGGTAACTTCCAACGTTTGTTGACGGTCAGCCACACCTGAACCATGACATGCCTGACAAGGGTTTTTAATAATTTTACCTTGACCACGACACGTACCACATGTTTGTTGTACAGAGAAGAAACCTTGCTGCATACGAACTTGTCCTGAACCATGACAAGTTTTACAGGTTTCAACATCTTTTGGATTTTTAGAACCTTTACCATCACACACATCACATGGTGCTGGAGCAGTAAAGGTAATGGTTTTTTTAACCCCTTTTACAGCTTCTTCAAGGGTAAGTTCCATTACATAGCGTAAATCTGATCCGCGACGTTGACGCTGTTGACGTCCACCACCACCGAATGCGCCACCGAAGATATCACCGAACTGGCTAAAAATATCTTCTGCACTAAATCCGCCGAAGCCACCACCGCCCCCGCCAAAGCCACCTTCGAACGCGTTATGTCCCATGCGATCGTACATGCTACGCTTTTCGCTGTCCGATAAAACTTCATAAGCTTCAGCAGCTTCCTTAAATTTCTCTTCAGCTTCGGCATTGTCAGGGTTTCTATCAGGATGATATTTCATCGCCAATTTACGGTAGGCTTTTTTGATCTCATCATCACTTGCGGTTTTTGAAACGCCTAAAACCTCATAATAATCACGTTTAGCCATTTTTGGCGGTGCTCCTCACGGAATTTTATCAATACTCTATTGCCGACTAAATGGGGGGCTTTAGCCGAATTTACAAGGGGGAAATGTTTAAAAAATAGATATATTAAAAAACTGCCTTATTTTTTAAATATTTAGATAAGCCTTTTAACCATGCATTTAATAGAAATAACCACGCAATAGCGCTAAAAACTACGCCAGCAACCGTAGAGGCTGTGACCCAGAGGTTACTGTCCCATGCAAAGAAGAAGAGCGGAATAAACCAGACAACAGCAAAAATTGCCATAAATAGAAATAGAATCGCATTGCGCATAATCCATAGCGCATGCGCATGAATCCAAACTTCTGCATTATCTACAACTGCCACTTTACGAGCGACCAAATAAGCAAAGGCCGCAAAAATAACCGTAAACAATGCAAGAAACATGAACGCATAAGAAATTACTATATAGCGGCGATGCTGTTCGATATGGTCTTGCCCCATCTGTATTTCACCTCAATTCACTGCATTTTGCCTATTTTTTATGCAGTGAAATAATCCTGTATTTTTTGTGTAAAGACAGGTGCTACTATATTGGAGTTTTCAATATTTCGCACCTTTATTCACAAAAAATTTATGTATTTTATGCGGTTTTTTTCACCTTAAACCACGCTGCGTAGAGTGCAGGTAGGAAAAATAATGTCAGTAAGGTGGCAACAATCAATCCACCCATGATCGCAACAGCCATCGGACCAAAGAAAATACTTCGAGAAAGTGGAATCATGGCCAGAACAGCGGCTAAAGCAGTCAAAATAATTGGACGGAATCGTCGCACTGTCGCTTCAATAATTGCTTCCCAAGTTGGATGTCCCGCTTGTCGGTCCTGCTCAATTTGATCAATCAAAATAAGCGAGTTACGCATGATCATGCCAGAGAGCGCAATTGTGCCCAACATGGCCACAAAGCCAAATGGTTTGTTAAATAAGAGTAAGAATAAAACAACACCAATTAAACCCAGTGGAGCTGTTAATAACACGATGGTCGAGCGAGACAAGCTTTTGAGCTGAATCATTAGTAATGTCATGACTACTGCCAAGAAGAGTGGCATACCCGCATTCACAGAATCTTGCCCACGTGCAGACTCTTCTACGGTTCCACCCACTTCAATGAGATAGCCACTTGGCAATTCAGCACGTAACTTATCCATTGATTCAGCTAACTCATCCACAACGGTAGCAGGCTGTAAATTGGTACGAATATCTGCGCGAACAGTAATCGTCGGTAAGCGGTTACGATGCCAGATCAAACCATCTTCAAACTTATACTCAATCTTCGCGATTTGAGCTAAAGGTACAGTGGTTCCATTGTTCGTTGGCACAGCTAAGCTTGCCAGTGAAGCCACTTCAACGCGCTCTGCTTGGTCCCCGCGTAAGCGAATTTCAATGAGTTCACGTTTTTCACGATATTGCTCAATCGCACTACCTGTAATTGATGCATTAATGAAGTTCGCTAAATCCAGACTAGAGACACCCATTTGTCGAGCACGGTCTTGATCAATTTGAATAGAAATGATCTTACTTGGCTCGCCCCAATCTAAATGCACATTGGTGGTATTCGGGTTTTCACTCATTACTCTAGCGACTTGCTGCGCTTCTTTACGTACCAGATTTAAATCTTCACCTGACACACGATATTGCAATGGATAACCCACAGGTGGGCCATTTTCGAGTAATGACACACGAGTACGGACTTGTGGGAGTAACTGCTTAATTTGTGTTTCTAACGAACGACGAATGTCATCACGATCATCAAGCGATGATGCGAGTACAACAAACTGAGCAAAGCTGGCTTGCGGTAATTGCTGGTCTAAAGGTAAATAAAAACGTGGTGAACCTGTCCCTACATAGGCCACATAGTTATCAATACCTTTTTGTTTAGACAAGAATTTTTCAACCTTTTTTACAGCTTGTTCTGTTGCTGTTAAAGAAGCACCTTCTTCAAGCTTTAAATCGACTAAAATCTCAGCACGGTTTGAAGGCGGGAAAAACTGCTGAGGTACCATCTTAAACATCAGCACAGAGAGCACAAAAATCCCCACCGTCGTTGCAATCACGGTTTTACGATAGGTCACACAAAACTCGACCATCTTTCTAAAACGTAAATAGAAACTAGATTGATAAGGATCGTAATGATGGTCCTGTGAAATTGCCACAGTTTGCGGTTGTGGTTTTTTAGTTAATCTTGCCCACAAACGGACATACCAAGGGGCCTGATGTCCTAACTTGGTAAAGTCTGGTAATAGCTTTTCACCTAAATAAGGTACGAATAAAACTGCCGCGATCCAAGACACCAATAAAGCAATGGTCACAACCTGAAAGATAGAGCGTGTGTATTCACCTGTACTAGACTGAGCCGTAGCAATCGGTAAAAAACCTGCCGCGGTAATCAATGTTCCCGTGAGCATCGGAAATGCGGTAGTTTTCCACGCAAATCCGGCGGCTTTAATCCGGCTATAGCCCTGCTCCATCTTAATGGCCATCATCTCGACGGCGATAATGGCGTCATCGACTAACAGACCTAACGCCAAGATCAAAGCACCAAGTGAAATCTTATGCAGTCCGACATCGAATAAACTCATACCGGCAAAGGTCATTGCTAAAACTAATGGAATAGAAAAAGCGACCACCAATCCCGTACGGAAGCCTAAAGAGAAAAAACTCACTAACAAGACAATAATGACTGCTTCAGCGAGTACCTTCACAAACTCATGAATACTGCGTTGTACTGCTACAGGTTGGTCAGAAACTTTTTGCAATTTCATGCCAAGTGGCAAGGTCTTTTGCAGTTGGGCAAATTCTGTTTCTAGATTTTTACCAAGGGCAATAATGTCACCGCCTTTACGCATCGAAACGGCAATGCCAATACCATTTTCACCCATGAAACGCATACGTGGTTGAGCAGGCTGACTAAAACCACGATAAACATCAGCAACGTCACCAAGCTGGATGGTTTTATCACCGACCAATAAAGGTGTTTTTTTAATTTCATCAATGTTTTGTAGATGACCACTTACTCTAATTTGAATACGGTCTGTACCCGTTTCAAAAAAGCCAGCACTTGCCATACTATTTTGCTTTTGTAAGGCTTCTTGAATCGCGGTAACTGGAATTCCGAGCTGTACCGCTTTAGTGTTAGAAATCTCAACCCAGATTTTTTGGTCTTGTAGACCAATCAATTCGACCTTACTGACATCTTTGACTCGTTGAAGCTGTAATTGCAAACGATCTGCATATTCTTTCAAAAGTGCATAGTCAAAGTCTTTGCCTGTCAGTACATAAATATTACCGAAAGTGTCCCCAAATTCATCGTTAAAAAATGGGCCTTGTACACCGTTTGGCAGTTCATGGCGAATATCATTCACCTTCTTACGAACGTTATACCAAACGTCAGGGATCTGTGCCGATGTCAGCGAGTCCTTGGCAACAAACGTAACCATCGACTCCCCCGGGCGGGAGTAAGCCATGATCTTGTCATATTGACCTGTGGTCATCAGTTCCTTTTCGATACGGTCAGTCACCAGCGTTGAAACTTCTTTCGCTGTTGCTCCCGGCCAATAGGTTTGTACGACCATGACTTTAAAGGTAAATGGTGGGTCTTCACTTTGTGAGAGTTTTGAATAAGAGATCGCACCGATAATGCCAAGTAACAGCATAAAATAAAGGACAATACCTTTATTATTTAATGCCCATTCCGAGAGATTGAATTTCATGGCTGGTTTGCTCCCTGAATTTTCACCGCACGATTTTCACGGTCAATCGGGGGAATCTTCTGCTTATCGCGTAGCAAATGCACACCACCAATCACCACCCAATCATTTGGCGTTAAACCAGATAGCACGGGTACACTGTCTCTACCATATGCACCAACCGTAACAGGTACTTTGCGTAAAGTTTGATTCGCATTAACAACCCAGACATAAGGCTGATTATCTGTTGCTGAAACACTCGAAAGTGGCACACTCATCACGTTGGTTTGAGTTGAGGTAAAAAATACGCGTGCACTTTGTCCAAGTTGGATAACAGACTGCCCTTCTTTGAGTGCAACTTTCACTGTAAAGGTACGAGACTGATCCGCCGCCGGAGAAACTTCGCGTACATATCCAGCAAACCTTTCATTCGGTTTAGACCACAAGGTGATCCAAGCACCTTGACCAACTTTAATCTCGCTAACCGCTTGTTCAGGAACACCAATAACAACTTCACGCTCTCCATCAATTGCAAGTTGATAAGCAGCTTGTCCTGCTGCAACCACTTGTCCAATTTCTATGTTTCGCGCAGTAATCCCCCCGTTTTTATTAGAAACGAGTTGGTTATAACCTGTCTGGTTAGCAGATACCTCATAGTTAGAACGCGCTTGCTGTAGCGCCGCTTGTGCCGCGTCATATTGATTTTTTACAGTGTCATATTGCGAACGGCTCACTGCATTAATCGGGAGTAATTGTTGAAAACGTTTAAGTTCATCTGCTGCTGTTTTTGCCGAAGCCTGTGCATTATCCAATTGGGCTTTAGCAGCATTTAATTGTAACTGAGCATCTGCAACATCGAGTTTTGCTAATATTTGCCCAACTTTAACTCGGTCGCCTACATCCACATAGCGCGCCGTAACTTGTCCACCAACCCGAAATGCCAAAGCCGTTTGTTGTCTAGCCTGCACATCCCCAGCATAGCTTTTTTGTTCATTGAGTGTGGTTAATGGCTGCGCCACCATCACATAGGGTATTTCTTCTGTTTTGGGTGCTTCTTTACTGCATCCCATTAATGTGACCGTACAAACAATCACCATACTCATGATGAGAGGTTTTAACAGATTCATATCTTATCGCTCTTATTCAAACTGATTTTTTAAGGCACAATATGCTTGCATCATAGTTTGTTTGTTTTTTAATTAATATACCTATGAGTACATTAATTAAAAAAAAACTTATAAATATTTATTTTTCTAAACTTTTATTAGAGGGTTTTGTGCAAACAGTTAATCAAAGTGGTCGCCCCAAAGATCTGGAAAAGCGTGCTCGTATCCTACAAGCCGCGAAAGCTATTTTTTTAAAATCCGGTTATCACGGTACTAGCATGAACCAGATTGCACAGGAAGCAGGCGTTACTAAACTCACGGTTTATAACCACTTTCAAGATAAAGTGAACCTGTTTATCTGCGCGATTACGGAAACTTGTGAAGAGACACTGTGCACTAAACAATTTGACTTAGATACATCGGCAGACTTCTATCAAACACTCTTTATTGTATGTTCACGTGCCTTACAAATTATTTATTCACCTGAAGCATTAAAGCTTGATCACGTATTGTTGGAGCTTGCAGCCGAACAGAACCCACTCGCCTTACAGTTTTTTGAAGCTTCACACACACGAATGGAGAATCAATTAGCTGAGTTTTTTCAAAAAGCTGCTCAATTAGGTTTCATTCAAGCCGATGATCCGATCTATCAAACAGAACTGCTTTTGACCTTATTGCTTGGTGTACGCCATCACAAGGTTTTACTGGGCATTACTGCTGCCCCAAATGCACAGGAGCTAGAGCAAATTATTCGCGACGCAATTGATTTATTCCTACTCAAATATCGGAATTAAACCAAAGTCCGATTGTCAAAAGTTGCGCTGAGTGCATGCCAGCTTTTAAGACACTACAAGCGAATTAAATGTTATTTTTTAAGCAAAAATTCACATTTTCTTACGCTCAAAGCTTGGAATGTTTGTTAATCGCGCTATATTCGATAAGAATAAGAACAGGAGAAAATAGCATGGTTCAGCAAATCGATGCGCCACTGCGTGAGGATGTCCGCTTACTTGGTAATTTGTTAGGTGAAACCCTAAAACAACATGCAGGACAAGAACTGTTTAATCAGATCGAGCAAATCCGTGCTCTTGCCAAAGGTGCACGTGATGGTCAAGCTGAAGCCGAAAAGCAACTAGAACAATTATTTTTAGAACTGCCCGATGAAGAGTTACTTCCTCTCACCCGCGCTTTTTCTCACTTCCTCAATTTTGCCAATATTGCCGAGCAATATCATGTGGTCCGTAGCCGCAGACAGGCAGAGTTTGATTCGGATGCAAACTCTCCGAATCCGCTGGTTCACTTATTTCAAAAATTTAAAGATAAAAGTATTTCAACAGAAAAACTATTCCAGCAAATTTGCGATCTTAAAATTGAGTTAGTACTTACGGCGCACCCAACTGAAGTGAGTCGTCGTACCCTGATTCAGAAATATGATGATATTAACGCATGTCTCTCGCAGCTTGATCAGCAAAAACTTACCCCACGCGAACGCCAAAATGCACTTGCGAATTTAAAGCAACAAATTAGTTCGGCTTGGCAAACAGATGAAATCAGACAGCATCGCCCAACTCCAGTCGATGAAGCAAAATGGGGATTTGCCACAATTGAGCAAACACTTTGGAATGCTGTACCTAAATTCATTCGCGAGTTAAATGAATTAGTTCAAGAAAACTGCCAACTCAATTTACCACTTAATATTGCACCAGTACGTTTCGCATCTTGGATGGGCGGAGACCGTGATGGCAACCCAAATGTTACCCATCAAATTACCCAAGAAGTGCTGTGGTTATCACGCTGGCAAGCTGCCGATCTCTATTTAAGAGATATCGAAAACTTACGTTGGGAACTTTCAATCCAGACGTGTTCTGAAGAAATGATTCAAGCAATTGGCAGCCAACATGCAGAACCTTATCGTGAATATTTACGTGCTACACGAGAGCGTTTAAAAGCAACTCGCCACTGGTTAGCTCAGCGTTTACAAGGCTTAGAAGCAGATGACAGCAATGTCATTAAAAGTAAAGACGAACTCTTACAGCCTTTATTGCTGTGCTATCGCTCTTTAATCGCCAGTAACCTACCTGAAATTGCGAATGGTCAACTGCTCGACTTTATCTACCGTGTGAACTGTTTTGGTATTGAATTACTTAAACTCGACATTCGCCAAGAATCAGGCCGTCATCGCCAAGCGATTTCAGCCATTACCGAATATTTAGGTTTAGGTAATTTTGAATCGTGGACTGAGCAAGCACGCCAAAACTTCCTCATTCAAGAATTACAAAGTAAACGCCCGCTTTTACCGAAATATATTAATGAACCTGAAGGCAGTTTGATTGGGCATCCAGATGTCCAAGAAGTATTTGCAACCATGCGTACTTTGGCAGACCAACCGCCTGAGTCTTTAGGGGCTTATATTATTTCTATGGCTGAATATCCAAGCGATGTTTTAGCGGTGTTGTTATTGCAAAAAGAAGCAGGTATTCAGCACCCTTTACGTGTAGTTCCCCTGTTTGAAACTTTAAAAGACTTAGATGGCGCTGCAACTACCATGAATACGCTGTTCAATATGCATTGGTATAAACAGCACATTCAGGGTAAACACGAAGTCATGATCGGTTACTCCGACTCAGCAAAAGATGCTGGCTTCATGTCTGCTAACTGGGCGCAATATCGTGCTCAAGAAGAGTTGACTGCAATTGCTCAAACACACGGCGTACAGTTGACCCTGTTCCATGGCCGTGGCGGTTCAATTAGTCGTGGTGGTGCTCCAACACAACAGGCACTATTTTCACAGCCGCCGGGTTCTATCTCTGGTGCAATCCGAGTCACAGAACAAGGTGAAATGATTCGCTTCAAGTTCGGTTTAGAAGGGATTGCCATGCAAAACCTTGAAATCTATACCGCCGCAACACTCGAAGCGACCTTATTACCTCCACCAGAGCCTAAGGCTGAGTGGCGTGAAATTATGAACCGTATGACTGATCATTCTGTTAAGGTTTATCGCCAAACAGTGCGTGAAAACCCACACTTTGTGAAGTATTTACGGACCGTTACGCCTGAACTTGAATTACAAATGTTGCCGCTAGGCTCACGTCCAGCAAAACGTAAAGTTAGTGGCGGCATCGAGTCTTTACGTGCGATTCCATGGGTATTTGCTTGGACACAAATTCGTTTGATGTTGCCTGCATGGCTAGGTACAGGTGCTGCCATTAATGAAGTGATTGCCGATCAGCAAAAAGCAACTCTTGATGAAATGCTTCAGCAATGGCCTTATTTCCAGACGCTGATTGATATGCTGGAAATGGTATTGTCTAAAGCCGATGCCAATATTGCACTCTATTACGAGTCTCATCTGACTGAAGATGAAGATTTAAAAGTGCTCGGCAACCAATTACGCCAACGCCTAAAAGATGCTGTACAAACTTTATTAACCTTAAAAGATGAATCAAAGCTTCTGAGTAATAATGATGTTCTTGATCAATCTATGCAGGTTCGTAAACCATACTTACTTCCTTTGCATCTTTTACAGGCTGAACTCATGAAGCGTCGTCGTGATTATCTTGCTGAGCGTCAGGCAGAAAACACCCCTGTTGACCATGCACTTATGGTGAGTATTGCGGGTATCGCTGCTGGCTTACGTAATACAGGCTAAGCTAATTTTACCAATCGTTTTATAAAGCAGTGCATCTTGATGTGCTGCTTTTTACTTGCAAAATTCTCTATTTTTCTTAAATTTTCCCCGATTTTCTATTTTTTTGAATATTTTTTAAAAATCATAAAATTAATATTTATGAGAAAAAAATAACTAAATACGCACATTTAGTTTTTTTAAAATTATACCAATCGTTAAAAAATAATTACTTTTCACTCATATACTTCTCTCTAAAGATTAAATGCACTCACAAGAAAGAGTATCATGGCAGCAATTAAAGAATAATGAGCTTATTTTATGTCCAATTGGTTTCCAAAATGGCAGCCTTACCAAGGTGATATTGACCATCGGCCAGTCTCTACCAATGAATATCTCCCGCCCGTTCAAAGTGCTGTTTTGGGTATTCAACATGCATTTGCTATGTTTGGAGCGACTGTTTTAGCACCCTTACTCATGGGTTTTAATCCTAACCTTGCTATTTTAATGTCTGGAATCTGTACCATTCTGTTTTTCTTAATTACAGGTGGTCGTGTTCCAAGTTACTTAGGATCAAGTTTTGCCTTTATTGGGGTGGTTGCAGCTGCAACTGGGCATATTACAGGTTCAGGTGCCAATCCAAATCTATCTATGGCTTTAGGTGGAATCGTAGCATGTGGTGTTTTTTATGCCATCATCGGTTTTATCGTGATGCTTACTGGTACACGCTGGATTGAAAAACTCATGCCGCCTGTGGTGACTGGTGCCATTGTGATGATTATTGGTCTGAACCTTGCACCTGTTACGATTAAAGGTGTTGCAGGCCAACCATTTGAAATGTGGATGGCCTTAATTACCGTACTTTGTATGGGTAGTATTGCAGTCTTTACTCGTGGCCTGTTGCAACGCTTGCTTCTGTTGATTGGTTTGATCTTGGCGTATGTGATTTATGCCATCACCACCAATGGGCTAGGTTTAGGTAAACCAATCGATTTTAGCCAGATCTCACAAGCCGCATGGTTTGGGATTCCAAGCTTTTCGCATCCTACTTTTGACACGAATGCTATGCTAATTATTGCGCCCGTTGCGCTTATCTTAGTAGCAGAAAATCTAGGACATATTAAAGCTGTTGGCGCGATGACTGGTGAAAACCTGACTCCACAATTAGGTAAAGCATTTGTTGCAGATGGTTTGGCGACAACATTATCTGGTAGTGTCGGCGCTCCAGGGATGACTACTTACGGTGAAAACATTGGTGTGATGGCAGTCACTCGTGTGTACTCAACCATTGTTTTTGTGATCGCAGGTGTCTTTGCAATTTTCTTAGGTTTATCTCCAAAATTTGGTGCGGTAATTAGTACTATTCCAAGTGCTGTTTTAACAGGCGCGTCTATTGTCGTGTTTGGTTTAATTACCATTGCCGGTGCAAAAATCTGGATTGAAAACAAAGTTGATTTTTCTAACAATAAAAATCTAATTGTAGCTTCGGTCACGATTATTTTAGGTGCTGGTAACTTTGAATTATTGTTTGGTAATTTCAATTTAGGTGGTATTGGTACCGCAACTTTTGCAGCCATTATTTTAAATTGGCTGTTTAGTTTAAAAGATAAAACCTAAATTCAAAAAGGCAGCGCAAGCTGCCTTTTTTTATTACGATTTAGTATGATGACTTTTTAGCCTTCAATACGTTCCCTGTCATGCGTTTTGATTTTTTTGATTTACAGCTAGTACTTCATATTGTCTCTACGGGTAGCCTAACCAAAGGTGCTGACCGCTCTGCAATTTCACTTCAAGCTGCCAGCGAACGCATTAAAAAACTCGAACAATATTTTGAAACGCCCTTATTTATTCGCCACACGACGGGAGTGGAGCTCACCACAGCAGGACACGCTTTTGTAGAGCATGCTCGTCAGCTTATGACACAAAAAGAGCAGCTTGAACAAGAAATGCAGCGTTTTAGGCCGCCTACAACAGAGTCATTAACGCTTTGGTGTAACTCTTCTGCTCAAAGCGAATATTTGCCTCCGTTATTACCGCAATATTTGGTGCTTCATCCCGAAATGAACATTGATTTACACGAGGCAGAAAGTTCAGAAATTGTAGAGGCATTAACGCAAGGAGTTGCAAATCTTGGGCTGGTCTCAAGTTTTTTTGATACCAGACATTTGCAAACTAAAGAATTTGCTAGTGATCCATTAGTTCTGATTTGTCCTCCTACTCACAATTTAGCTCAACACCAAGAGCTGAATTTGGTAGAGGCTTTAAGTTATGGTTTTATTGGTCTTAAACCCCACCATTCGTTGCAACAGTCCATCGAAACTCAAGCTAAGCTATTGGGCTTTAACATACAGTACCGTTTGCGCTTACCTAATTTTGGCGCGATTGCTGAGGTAGTCGCCAAAGGCGTCGGAATTGCAATTATGCCGGCTCGTGCTGCCCAGCGTTTGCAATCGGACTATGACTTTCATTCCATTCAACTACTAGGTGCGTGGGCAAATCGTAAACTGCTTTTGACCACACAAAATTTCAATCAGCTACCTAATAGTTATAAACAATTTGCCGATTTTTTATTGCAACATCGCCCTTAAAAATTGGCTTAATGCAAAATCATATAAAGCCCTAATGACACCAAACCTATAAAAAAGATACGGCGAAATAACTGCTCATTTAACCGATAACGGATTTTTTTACCTAAGCACATTCCAACGAGCGCCGCCAACAATGCAGCGAAAGATAAACGATAATCTAATGTCATTCCCGACATAGGGTTGTGGTGTAAAAAGACTGCAAGACAAATGGTAGAAACAGTAAACGTTAGTCCTAAAGCCTGAACCAACTCATCACGCTTTAAATGTAAAGACTGCAAATAAGGAACGATTGGAATAATAATGACACCAGTTGCTACAGTCACTGCCCCGCCGATATATCCAATAATCGGTGATAGCCAACGTTCATACTTTCCTAAGTGTGGAAGTTTCTTCACGCACAAACCATAGAGTCCATATAAGGCCAACATACAGCCTAATAAAATTTCACTACTATGCCCATGACTTTGACTTAGAGTAGGTAAAAAGCTCCATATTGAACCTACTATAATGCCGACAAGCAACGTCCAGAAACGGCGAATAAAAGCCCAGACATGTCCTTCAGCAAAAAGCTGCCAAACGTTGGTGACCATTGAAGGGACAATGAGCAGAGATGCTGCCTGAAAAGGGCTCATTGCGATGGTGAGTAAGCCCATCGATACCGCGGGCAATCCTAAACCGATCATGCCTTTAATCATGCCAGCGAAGGCAAAGACCACTATAATAATTGCTAAAAAAGTCACTGTTTATCTCCGATTCCTTAAAGGATATGCTACGGAAAAAACAGGTACTGCCCTATTCTTGTTTTTAGGAGTAGGCCTCAATTAAAAGTTGAGGCTGTTTTATATTTTTCTTCTAATACATTGCTAAAAATACTTTCGATCATCCACACACGATACAAGCTATTAAATACGTAGGTCTGACCATCAATACGCAGCTCTAAAACCGGTAAATCAGGCTGATGCTTGTCTTTGCAAAGTGCATCATTCTGCGCCAAAACAGATTGCACATCTTGGTCGGTTAGCTGCTCAATCCCAAGTTGCTGCTGTAACTGTTGAAAATGTTTTAAGAAAGATAAATCTTTTCCTTTCGTCCAAACTGCCTGCAATATTGTAAAAATTGTATCGATTTGCTGATTCTCTTGCACACTATAGAAAAGCTTTGCCATCTCTAATGTGCTTTCCTCAGTAGGGCGACAAAATGGCGTAAAGGCCACACCTGTTCGTTTAGAAACACGTGTCGCCAAACTCCAGTCAAACCAATCTCGACCTTGATAACTTAAGGGGTAAACTTTTAGTTGAATATCATAATAATCAGCCAGCTCTTCTTTAATATAGGCAAGTAACAACCAGCTCATTGGATCTTCTAAAGCAATATAGATATCAAGCTCAGGATGAAGTGTTTGAATCTCGGTGAGTGCCTCAGCATCATTAATCAAATGTTCACGCCATTCGATATGATTAATTAAAAAAATTGGATTACCCGTCAGTAATTTTTGCTGCTTCAGACGACGAGTTAAACGTAGTAAATCATCTACTGCGTGATATTTACGTCCACCAAATTCAAAGTATGCCGCGGGTACAGGCTCATCCGTAAAAATGCGTTCTGAAAAATGTTGAGGAAGCTGATGTTTAACTGCCATGGCATGTAAAGTACGCAACTTTCCATATTGTTGCTGCCAAAGCATGTGGAAAATATCTTCTAGTAAATGGAAGAAATTCTGACCTTGTAATGGGGTTCTTTTTAATATGACTGCCGCTTGTTTTAAAGATTCTGGGCTTGGGATTTCTGGAAATTCATCGAAACCGAAACGATGTTGTTTGGCTAATATCTTGGCATCATTTAGACAATAATTCTGCCACTCATCATGCGACATACTGTTTGGAGGTTCAGAAGCTGTATGCGAAATAATAATTTTTAAAGGCTTAAGTTCATCACTTAAAATTTCATCTAGCTGAGACAATTGCTGAACAGCCAAATAGCTATACACATCATCAAGTCGTAAATAAATACTTAAACCATTTTCCGTGGGTAACACCGCTTGACGAGAAGGCTTTTGGTAAAACCAGCTCGATCGAATAGGGTCAAACCAACGGCGTAGCAGTGACATGAGTTGTGCCTCTAAAAAATAAATCCTAAGCGAGATCAAAGATTGTTTTGATCATAGTGCAAGGTAAAACAGTAGTCGAGATTGAAATATAACTACCTTAGTTTACGCAGAAAATAAGTCATGTTTTTAGCAAGTTTCTACGTAGGTGAAGATTTTATCACCATTTTATGGCAAACCCATAGAATGATCTAAAAACACCTTTTTCTACAAGCTGATTTTTTTTACCAGACATGAAAAATGCACCCTTAACATGATAGCAATTCATCGTGTTAAAGGGTGCATGATTCCTAATCAATTATTAAAATTGAATATTTTATAGAACGCGTACAGCTCCTTTCGCTGCACTTGTTGTATGCATTGCATAAACTTTTAACGCTTTTGATACTTTACGTTTACGTTCTTCTTTCGGATGCCAGCCTTTCGCTTCTTGCACTGTACGACGATGTGCCATAGTCGCATCATCAACGTTTAAGTGAATCGTACGGTTTGGAATATCGATTTCAATGGTATCGCCATCTTCAACCAAACCAATTGCACCACCTTCAGCCGCTTCTGGCGAAACGTGTCCAATTGAAAGACCTGATGAACCACCAGAGAAACGACCATCTGTTACCAATGCACAGTCTTTTCCTAAACCTTTCGATTTAAGGTAGCTGGTTGGGTAAAGCATTTCTTGCATGCCTGGACCGCCACGTGGACCTTCGTAACGAATCACCACCACATCACCAGCTTTAATGTCATGACCCAAAATTGCATCTACAGCCGCATCTTGGCTCTCAAATACACGTGCTGTGCCCGTAAATTTCAAGATCGATTCATCAACACCCGCAGTTTTCACGATACAACCATCAAGCGCGATGTTGCCGTATAGAACTGCTAAACCGCCATCTTTAGAGAAAGCATGTTCTGCATTACGGATAACGCCTTTTTCACGGTCGCCATCTAATGTTGAATAATAGCGATTTTGTGAGAATGCAACTTGAGTTGGAACACCACCTGGTGATGAACGATAGAATTCATAAACGTCTGCATCTTCAGTACGGATAATGTCCCACTTATCTAATGCATCTTTTAAAGTTTTCTCATGTACAGTCGGCACTGATACATCAAGCAACTTCGCACGATCAAGCTCACCTAAGATCGCCATAATGCCACCCGCACGGTGAACATCTTCCATATGAACGTCTTGTTTTGCAGGCGCTACTTTAGACAGTACAGGAACTCGACGTGATAATTCGTCAATATCGTCCATTGTAAAATCGACTTCTGCTTCACTTGCCGCAGCCAATAAATGCAGAACCGTATTAGTTGAACCACCCATTGCAATATCAAGAGTCATCGCATTTTTAAATGCAGCCTTGGTTGCAATTGAACGAGGTAAAATGCTTGCATCTTCTTGTTCATAATAGCGCTTAGCCAATTCAACAATAAGCTGACCTGCTTTTAAGAATAATTTTTTACGGTTTGCATGCGTCGCAACAATCGAACCATTACCCGGTAAAGATAAACCTAAAGCTTCTGTTAAACAGTTCATCGAGTTTGCAGTGAACATACCTGAACATGAACCACATGTTGGACATGCTGAACGTTCAAATTCTTCAACTTCTTCGTCTGTATAACTTTCATCAGCCGCAACAACCATTGCATCAACAAGGTCAATCGCTTTTTCATTACCGCGGAACTTAACCTTACCAGCTTCCATTGGTCCGCCAGACACGAAAACAACAGGAATATTCAGACGCATCGCAGCCATGAGCATTCCCGGAGTAATCTTGTCACAGTTTGAAATACACACCATGGCATCTGCACAGTGTGCATTCACCATATATTCAACTGAGTCAGCAATCAAATCACGTGATGGTAGTGAATAAAGCATGCCGTCATGCCCCATTGCGATCCCATCATCAACTGCAATCGTATTGAACTCTTTAGCAACACCACCTGCTGCCTGAATTTCTGCTGCGACAAGCTGCCCTAGATCTTTAAGATGTACATGGCCCGGCACAAATTGAGTAAATGAGTTGACCACCGCAATAATCGGTTTGCCGAAATCCTCATCTTTCATTCCTGTTGCACGCCATAAGCCACGTGCGCCAGCCATATTTCTTCCGTGTGTCGATGTTTTTGAACGATAGTCAGGCATTAGTGTTTCCAACAAGTTGTGCTTGAGCGGAATTTTTCCCGCTCTGGCGAATGATACTGATATAGCGTTAGATCAGTCGGAATATTGACTCATCATCATAATTTGATCATTCTCCATTCTATAGAAGCAAATAATATTCGGAAAGCCAAGAACAGTAATAGACAGTCAATATTTAGCAAAACTTACATGAATAATTTTTTATTTTTTCATAACCTTTTTTTATCAATAAAAGTTTTTCAATAATTTTTTGTTCACTATTTAAAAACTAAAATGCTCAATCGCCATGATTTTAGGGCTTCAATCGTTTTTCACGTATACTACGCCTAAACTCTTTTTGGATTGCATTTGTGAAAATTATTTTTGCTGGCACCCCCGAATTTGCTGCAACAGCATTGGCGGCTTTATTAAAAACTTCCCATGAAATTATCGCGGTTTATACTCAGCCAGATCGTAAATCGGGTCGTGGACAAAAACTAACGCCATCTCCTGTAAAACAACTTGCACTTGAGCATAATATCCCTGTTTATCAACCCCTTCACTTCAAAGCATCTACAGAAGAAGGTTTAGCGGCTCAACAAGAACTGGCAGCTTTAGGCGCAGATGTGATGGTGGTTGCAGCCTATGGTTTAATTCTTCCACAAACTGTGCTCGATACACCGAAATATGGCTGTTTAAATATTCACGGCTCACTATTACCACGCTGGCGCGGTGCAGCACCAATTCAGCGTGCGATTGCAACAGGTGATGAAGAAACCGGAATCACAATCATGCAGATGGCTGCTGGTTTAGATACAGGCGATATGATGTATAAAACATACTGCCCAATTACTGCCGAAGATACCTCAGCGACTTTGCATGACAAACTCGCAGCTCAAGGTGCAACAGCAATTTGTGCGGTACTTGAGTCAGAAGAAACACTACAAAAATATTTGGCAGAACGCGAAGTTCAAGACGAAAGCTTAACGGTCTATGCTCATAAACTCGTAAAGTCAGAAGCTCGTATTAATTGGGCAATTGATGCTATTCAAGTTGACCGAAATATCCGTGCTTTTAACCCTTGGCCAGTCGCTTTTGTTCAACTTGATGAAAATAATGCTCTACGTGTCTGGAACTCTCTAATTTCTAACCAAACCAAAGCAAGTGCCCAAGCTGGTGAAATTATTGCAATCGATAAACAAGGTGTGCATGTTGCTTGCGGTGAAAATACATTTATTTGTCTGACTAGCGTGCAGTGGCCGGGTGGTAAAGCATTAAACGCTCAACAAATTGCACAAACTCAAAAACTTCATGTAGGACAAATTTTGCCATGAGTCAGGTTACCTCAAATTCCTCACGTTTTAACCTGCGTGCTCAAGTCGTCCAGACGTTACTAAAAGTTCAGCAAGGCCAATCACTCGCAAGTATTTTAAATACACAGCTCAATCAGGTCACAGAGCGTGATCGTGCACTATTTCATGAGCTTGTATTAGGTACATTGCGCCAATGGTTTGCTCTTAAATCAATTAGCCTGCCTCTACTCAGCAAGCCTTTAAATAATGAGACAGTAGAAACCTGTCTTTATGTTGGTCTTTATCAAGTTTTATGCACGCGTATTGCAGCGCATGCCGCTATTTCAGAAACAGTAGATGCAACCAAACAACTTGGATTCCCTGCTCTCAGCGGTATTGTGAATGCTATTTTGCGCCGAGCTACTCGTGAAACTGATGACTTTCACCAAGGTTTACAGCAAGCACATGGTTTACCAAGCTGGCTTTTCAAACGCTTAAAAAAGGATTGGGGCGAACAAACTGAATCTCTCTGCCAATCTTTGAAGCAAGTCGCGCCTTTAACGTTAAGGGTGAACCAGCGTCATATTGGCCGCGATGCTTATTTAGCAAAATTACAGAGTTTAGAAATTCAGGCACGTGCATGTACTTTGTCTGAAGCTGGTATTGTTCTTGAACAATCTGTACAAATTACTCAACTACCTGGTTTTGAACAAGGTTGGTTTTCTGTACAAGATGAACACGCTCAGCTTTGCGCAACATTATTGCCAGATTTGAACGATAAAATAGTAGTTGATGCGTGTGCTGCCCCAGGCGGTAAAACTGCTCATTTACTTGAAAAATTTAAACCTGCTCAGCTCATTGCAATTGATCAGGACCCAAGTCGTTTAGTGCGTGTAACTGAGAACTTAAATCGCTTAGCACTTGATCAAAGTCATACAGAGATTTTGGCAGCGGATGCAACTCAATGGACTCCTGCACAGCCAGTAGATTGTATCGTGCTCGATGCACCTTGCTCTGCTACAGGGGTTATTCGTCGTCATCCTGACATACGCCTATTGCGCCAATCTACCGATATAGCTCAAACCATTGAACTACAAAAGCAGATCTTGGACCACATGTGGCAACAGCTTAAAGTTGGCGGCACATTGCTTTACATCACCTGTTCAATTTTAAAAGCTGAAAATGAACAGCAAATGATGACTTTTTTTGCTGAAAATCCAAATGCAAAAGAGATCAAGATTGATGCTGATTGGGGAATCGAGCAAACCTATGGTCGCCAATTACTGCCACAAGCGCAGTCTGGTGATGGATTTTATTATTGTAAAATTCAAAAGATTGCATAAAAAAGCAGGCTTTAAGCCTGCTTTTTTACTTGATCAGCATTAAAGTGTGTGCTGATCTTTTACTTCTTCTAAAACATCATCTAACTCTTCAGGATGCTTCGATAAATGGATAATGGACAAAGCCAAGCCACCCCATAAAAACACCATCGAAATTACCATCATCACGATTGCTGAAGTATTCATTATTCTATCCTCCTAGCGATCTTTCATTTTGCTTAAAACAATTGCAACGACTGCACAGAAAATCACACTGCCCCAGCCGAATACACCTTGTAAGCTCATACTATAAGTATCATAGCCATTTTTGATCAAATTAAATACAGTCATACTGAGTGTAGTTAACAAGATTAATGATGTAATCACTGTTAAAGTGAAATCCCATCCCTTACCTAATTGAATAGTTGAGATGCGATTGACGTGATCACGAAGTTCTATTAGAGCAGAACGTTTAAACCAAGCCACGGTAATAATAGAAAGTAAAGCACCGCCAATAATACCGATGTTATTAATAAAGTGGTCAACAATATCAACCAGCTTAATTGCGTTTACACTTGAGAATAAAATAATTGATACAAGCGCACTACCACCACCAATAATGGTTACAGCTTTTTTACGGCCCCATTTCAATTTATCTTGCATTGCTGCAATAGGTACTTCCAAAATACTCACCATCGAAGAAATACCTGCGACGAAAAGTGAAGAGAAGAATAAGAAACCAAATAAATCGGCACCTGTACCTAAACTTGAGATAATTTTAGGGAACGCAATAAATGCTAACCCAATCCCGCCACTCACAACATCTTTAACTTCAGTACCTGCCGCATGAGCCATAAAACCAAGCGCTGCGAAGATACCAATACCAGCCAGAATCTCCGTTGATGCATTTGCAAAACCAACGATTAAACCAGAACCTGTTAAATTCGTTTTTGGTTTCAAATAAGATGCATAAGTCACCATGATCCCGAAGCCGACAGAAAGGGAGAAGAAAGTATGGCCATAAGCCGCTAACCAAACTTTATAATCCATCATTGCTGACCAGTTCGGCGTAAAGAAAGCATTTAAGCCTTGAACTGCACCTGGTAAACGTAATGATTGAATCACTAAAATAGTGAAGAGAATGAATAATAAAGGCATGAAAATCTTATTAGATAATTCAACCCCTTTTTTCACACCACCATAAAGAATGATTAGAGTAAGTGCCCAAATCCCAACAATCGGCCAGAATAAATGACCTACAAACTGTAAATCAAAACCGGTTGCTTTTGTGGTCTGCAAATAGGTATTAAAGAAGAAACCTTCCGGATCACTTCCCCACATTTGGCCAATAGAGAAGTAAACATAACTACCAGCCCAAGTGAGTACACTTGCATAATACAAACCAATGATGATACAGACACAAACTTGCCACCAACCTAATGTTTCCCCGCCTTTAAATAGGGCACGATACGCTTTAGGAGGTGAACCAGTACTACGATGTCCTACCGCATAATCTAAAAATAGTAACGGTAAACCAGCAGTAATGAGTGCCAATAGATAGGGAATAAGAAACGCACCGCCACCATTTTCATAAGCAACGTATGGGAAGCGCCAGATATTACCTAAACCTACAGCCGAACCAACGGCTGCAATAATAAAACCAGATCGTGACGTCCAGTTTTCACGAGAATCTGTCATAGAACACCTAATGTTAAAAGATTACTTATTTTTACTGCTATTGTTGATTGTTATTCCGCATGCAAAAAAAGAACCAAAAAATACTTTTGTGTTTGTAGAAAATAAAATGCACCTTTTGAGTATTTTTATTCCCTTAACAAACAAGCAAAAATAGAAAATTCTTCCTTAAAGATTTTTGTCCATTTTTTGCCCCTATATAGCTGAACAATACCTGTTTTTATTTCTTTTTACTGTAATTTCCGTCAGAAATTTTACGAATTTTCTGAGTTTTTTTCACAATTGGTTATTTTTCAGCTAATATTTACGTTCTACTACTTGTAGATTAAAATTATTATTTAATGCAATTTTATTGCAATCCCTGAAAATACTTATTTAATTACTCAACTTATCCACTAATTTATTTTTAACTCCCTAGATATCAATTAAAATTTAATAAGTCCGATACGATTGACAAAATTTATACTAAATTTTCTAAAAAATTAAATTCATTTAAGTGAGGCATAAAATATTAATTATTTGAATTAAATAAATTTTTTTAAGGTTTAAAAATTTACTCATATCACATACCTCAAATCCTTATTTTTTATCAATGCATCTGTAGCAAGATGTCTATATCATGCGCTCAAAGATTTCTTTTATGTGGATGTAAAAATGAAAATATTAAAAATATCTTTATTAACGCTCGGGATGGGCTTAAGTGGCTTTGCTCAAGCAGACTTCGTAGGAGTAAAAGGCGACGTAGGTTACTGGTTCTATGACGGTAAAGCTAATATGTCTTCTCAATCACCTGAAGATCAGGATTTAGATCAAAAAGGTAGTGCTCAAATCTCATTAGCAGTAGAACACCCAATTCCATTTATTCCAAATGCAAAAATTCGTTATGTAAATTTAGATACCGAAACTAAATCAGAAACTTTAGGTCAAGCCAACTATAAAGTTGATTTAGATCATAGCGATTTTATCCTCTACTACGAGTTGCTAGATAATATCGTAAGTGTAGATGCTGGTCTTGGTGCAACTGTATTAAATGGTGATATTACTGCGTATACAGGTAAGCGCGTGGATATTGATAAAACATATCCTATTGCTTATTTGTCAGGTGAAGTAAAACTTCCTTTTACTGGCTTAAGTGCTAAAGGTGAAGCAACTTATACAAACTTTGACGATGCACGAATTACAGATGCACTGGCAGAAGTAAAATATAAATTTGCAGATAACCTACTCATTGACCTTGGCTTAACAGCAGGTTATCGCGTACTTAATATCGATTTAGATGACTACGATAACAATGACCTTAAATTTGAGTTTAAAGGCCCATATGTAGGCTTGGAAGCACACTTCTAAATTAGAATTTTCAGAAATAAAAAAGAACTCTATATGAGTTCTTTTTTATTTAAATCATATCTACATAACCTAAATATTCTCGAATTCTTTGACACCATACTTGAATATTTGGATATAACTTTAAATTAAAGCCACCTTCTTCAGCGACATGTGTGTATGCATATAAGGCAATATCAGCAATGGTCAGTTCATTTCCAACAAGATAGTCATGCTCAACTAAAGCGTTATCCATAATAGATAGTGCTTTATGGCCTTTTGGCTGTAAATTATGGTATTCCTCTATTCTTTCTGGTGGTAACCCTAAATATTTATTAATAAAACGAGCAACTGCAATAAATGGTTCATGACTATACTGCTCAAAGAACATCCATTGGTACATTTTTGCTTTAATAAAAGGATCTGTAGGAATAAATTTTGTTCCTTCAGCCAAGTAACCTAAGATAGCATTCGACTCACTCAAAACACGACCATCTTCTAGGACTAATACAGGTATTTTTCCATTAGGATTTAATGACAAAAAATCAGCTGATTGAGTTTCTTTGTTTAAAATATCAACGTGGATCCATCTATGGTTAATATTTAATAAGGAAAGTAATAGCTTTATCTTATAGCAATTACCCGAACCGACATCACCATAAATTATCATAGATGCTCTTCCCTTATTATGCCTACTTAAAAGATTAATTTTCTTATTATTTATAACAGAACTCTTTCTTAGAATTAATACATATATGTCTTTATCTCTGCTATATCCAGAGTTTTATAGAATTTTCTTATTTTCACCCCAATAAAAAAACCCCCCCATTCGTTAGAACGGGGGTGTTTGAATAATGAGCTGGCGATGACTTACTCTCACATGGGTAACCCCACACTACCATCAGCGCTAAGAGGTTTCACTTCTGAGTTCGGGAAGGGATCAGGTGGTTCACTCTTGCTATGGTCGCCAGCACAACTGGTATGGATACTTGCTTCGTTTTATTCACTGTGTGATACGTTGCGTTTTCCAAATCTTTACAGATGGGCTGATTGGTCTGATTTTTCGTTGTTCATTTTAGCTAAGTGTTTAACTAAATCAAGTTGCTTTGCATGTTTATGAATCGATTGATGCTTCATATACAACTGCTTGGGTGTTGTATAGTCAAGCCTCACGAGCAATTAGTATTGGTCAGCTTCACATATCACTATGCTTCCACATCCAACCTATCAACGTCCTAGTCTCGAACGGCTCTTTAGAGGAATAAATTCCTAGGGAAATCTTATCTTGAGGTAGGCTTCCCGCTTAGATGCTTTCAGCGGTTATCCCTTCCGAACATAGCTACCCGGCGATGCGACTGGCGTCACAACCGGTACACCAGAGGTTCGTCCACTCTGGTCCTCTCGTACTAGGAGCAGATCCTCTCAAATTTCCAGCGCCCACGGTAGATAGGGACCGAACTGTCTCACGACGTTCTAAACCCAGCTCGCGTACCTCTTTAAATGGCGAACAGCCATACCCTTGGGACCTGCTTCAGCCCCAGGATGAGATGAGCCGACATCGAGGTGCCAAACACCGCCGTCGATATGAACTCTTGGGCGGTATCAGCCTGTTATCCCCAGAGTACCTTTTATCCGTTGAGCGATGGCCCTTCCATACAGAACCACCGGATCACTAAGACCTACTTTCGTACCTGCTCGACTTGTGGGTCTCGCAGTTAAGCGCGCTTTTGCCTTTATACTCTACGCGTGATTTCCGACCACGCTGAGCGCACCTTCGTACTCCTCCGTTACTCTTTAGGAGGAGACCGCCCCAGTCAAACTACCCACCAGACACGGTCCTCGTCCCGGATAACGGGACAGAGTTAGAACCTCAACATTACCAGGGTGGTATTTCAAGGACGGCTCCATTGGAACTAGCGTTCCAACTTCAAAGCCTCCCACCTATCCTACACAAGTAAGGTCAAAGTTCAGTGTCAAGCTGCAGTAAAGGTTCACGGGGTCTTTCCGTCTAGCCGCGGGTACACTGCATCTTCACAGCGATTTCGATTTCACTGAGCCTCTGCTGGAGACAGCGCCGCCATCATTATGCCATTCGTGCAGGTCGGAACTTACCCGACAAGGAATTTCGCTACCTTAGGACCGTTATAGTTACGGCCGCCGTTTACTGGGGCTTCGATCAAGAGCTTCGCTTACGCTAACCCCATCAATTAACCTTCCAGCACCGGGCAGGCATCACACCCTATACGTCCACTTTCGTGTTTGCAGAGTGCTATGTTTTTAATAAACAGTTGCAGCGGCCTGGTTTCTGCGGCTGTCGTCAGCTCAGGAAGCAAGTTCCATCACCAACAACAGCGTACCTTCTCCCGAAGTTACGGTACCATTTTGCCTAGTTCCTTCAGCAGAGTTCTCTCAAGCGCCTTGGTCTACTCGACCTGACCACCTGTGTCGGTTTCGGGTACGATTCCTGTGTAACTGAAGCTTAGAGACTTTTCCTGGAAGCATGGTATCAGCCACTTCACTGTACAAGTACAGCTTGCTATCGGATCTCAGTATAGAGTACCCCGGATTTGCCTAAGATACATACCTACATCCTTCCACCTGGACAACCAACGCCAGGCTGACTTAACCTTCTCCGTCCTCTCATCGCATTACACAGAAGTATTGGAATATTAACCAATTTCCCATCGACTACGCCTTTCGGCCTCGCCTTAGGGGTCGACTCACCCAGCCCCGATTAACGTTGGACTGGAACCCTTGGTCTTTCGGCGAACGGGTTTTTCACCCGTTTTGTCGTTACTCACGTCAGCATTCGCACTTCTGATACCTCCAGCATACTTCTCAATACACCTTCATCGGCTTACAGAACGCTCCCCTACCACTTGACTAATGTCAAATCCGCAGCTTCGGCACATAGTTTTAGCCCCGTTACATCTTCCGCGCAGGCCGACTCGACTAGTGAGCTATTACGCTTTCTTTAAAGGGTGGCTGCTTCTAAGCCAACCTCCTAGCTGTCTATGCCTTCCCACATCGTTTCCCACTTAACTATGATTTTGGGGCCTTAGCTGGCGGTCTGGATTGTTTTCCTCTTGACTACGGACGTTAGCACCCGCAGTCTGTCTCCCGGATAGTACTCATAGGTATTCGGAGTTTGCATCGGTTTGGTAAGTCGGGATGACCCCCTAGCCGAAACAGTGCTCTACCCCCTATGGTATTCGTCCGAGGCGCTACCTAAATAGCTTTCGGGGAGAACCAGCTATCACCAGGCTTGATTAGCCTTTCACCCCTATCCACAAGTCATCCCCTGGCTTTTCAACGACAGTGGGTTCGGTCCTCCAGTTAGTGTTACCCAACCTTCAACCTGCTCATGGATAGATCGCCTGGTTTCGGGTCTATACCCAGCAACTAAACGCCCTATTAAGACTCGATTTCTCTACGGCTCCCCTATACGGTTAACCTCGCTACTGAATATAAGTCGCTGACCCATTATACAAAAGGTACGCAGTCACACCACGAAGGTGCTCCCACTGCTTGTATGCATGCGGTTTCAGGATCTATTTCACTCCCCTCACAGGGGTTCTTTTCGCCTTTCCCTCACGGTACTGGTTCACTATCGGTCAGTCAGGAGTATTTAGCCTTGGAGGATGGTCCCCCCATATTCAGACAAGGTTTCACGTGCCTCGCCCTACTCGTCATCATTATGTGTGCCCTTTCGTGTACGGGAATATCACCCTCTACGTTCGCACTTCCCAGAGCGTTCCACTAAAACACACATAACTTAATGGGCTGATCCCCGTTCGCTCGCCGCTACTGAGGGAATCTCAATTGATTTCTTTTCCTAAGGGTACTGAGATGTTTCACTTCCCCTCGTTCGCCTTGCAACACTATGTATTCATGTTGCAATACCTACCTTAAAGTAGGTGGGTTCCCCCATTCAGAAATCTCCGGATCAAAGGATATTTGCCGCCTCCCCGGAGCTTTTCGCAGGCTATCACGTCTTTCATCGCCTCTGACTGCCAAGGCATCCACCACATGCACTTAATTACTTGACTATACAACCCCAAACAGTCGTCAACACCTACAAGTGAGTGTTGTCCGTGCGATTCTTCATCGCTACTATCTGTTGTCTGTGTACTTAAACACTGTACAGCTTCAATCTAAATTCATATACCAAAACGCTTGATTCAGTTAATTTGCTAGTTCTCAATTCATCTAGATTAATTGCTTAACCTAAACTCTTGAGTGAACAATTTATTTCAGACTCAATTTTGCCAATCTGTTAATGAATAAACATGCCTTCGTCAGGTCATGCTTAATACCGTGATACTTAAATCACAGAAGTTAATAAACCAAGACCGAAATCTCTATTTACTAATTTCTGTAATCCGAACTTCTCTTAAGTTCTGGTGGAGACTAGGAGAGTCGAACTCCTGACCTCCTGCGTGCAAAGCAGGCGCTCTACCAACTAAGCTAAGTCCCCAGCTTACATCATCAGTCATGTATCTTTTATCTATAACTTCAACCAGTCAAAGTCATGGTGGGTCTGACAAGACTTGAACTTGTGACCCCACGCTTATCAAGCGTGTGCTCTAACCAACTGAGCTACAGACCCTCAGATACATCTATGAAGAACAACTTGTTGTGGATTCTTACCAATCGTCAATCTTTCGTTAAGGAGGTGATCCAGCCGCAGGTTCCCCTACGGCTACCTT